>PULL01000168.1 GCA_003550945.1 Thioalkalivibrio sp.
GCCGCGATGCCTTTGGACTCTGGCAGCGGGCCGCGGCTGAGCTGATCCCAGCGCTTCGTGAACCCGTGACGGTTGAGGGCGGAATGCGGTGGCGCGGTTCCGGACCGTCGGCGGCCATGGATGGCTTGAGCGCGTCCGGAACCGCGCCACCGCGTTCCGGCCCCTGCACGGCCTGAGTGACTGCACCCCCCCCCGGGCACGGCTAGACCGTCGGTACCCCGGGCACGGACTCGCCTTAGGCCTCCGGGGCCGCAGCCCTCCGTTGGACCCGGTTTCGGCGCTCGCGTACACTGACGCCATCCCGAACGTCGTTACGCTCGCCCCTGCATGCAGTGGCGGGCTTTGTGCAAGCCAACACCGGAGGTCGCCGTGTCCGTGCCCGCTGCGCTCGTTCTCGAAGACGGAACCGTGTTTCATGGGCAATCCGTCGGGGCCACGGGAGAAACCGTGGGCGAGGTCGTCTTCAACACCGCGATGACCGGGTACCAGGAAATCCTGACCGACCCTTCCTACGCACGGCAGATCGTCACGCTCACGTACCCGCACATCGGCAACGTCGGGGCGACCCCGGAGGACGACGAATCCGCCCGGGTACACGCGGCGGGGCTCATCGTGCGCGACGTCCCGCCGCTGGTCAGCAACTGGCGCAGCCGCGAGTCACTGCCGGACTTTCTGATGCGACACGGGGTGGTCGCGATCGCCGGGATCGATACCCGCAAGCTGACCCGGGTGCTTCGGGAGAAGGGCGCCCAGAACGGCTGCGTGATGGCTGGAGACGTTGACATCGACCGCGCGCTCGAACTCGCGCGCGCGTTCCCCGGAATCAAGGGCATGGACCTGGCCCGGGAGGTCAGCACGAAGACCTCCTACGAGTGGCTGGAGGGTACCTGGAATCTCGAGGGGCCGGTGCAGCGGCTGAACCCGGCCGATGCGGAGTTTCACGTGGTGGCCTACGACTTCGGCATCAAGCAGAACATCCTGCGCATGCTGGTCGACCGCGGCTGCCGGGTCACCGTGGTGCCCGCAGAGACCCCTGCGGACGAGGCGCTCGGTCTGAAGCCCGACGGCATCTTCTTGTCCAACGGACCGGGCGATCCCGAGCCCTGCGATTACGCGATCGACACCATCCGCCGCTTCTGCGAAGAAAAGCGTCCCCTGTTCGGCATCTGTCTCGGGCACCAGCTGCTCGGGCTCGCCAGCGGTGCGCGCACGGTGAAAATGAAATTCGGCCACCACGGCGCCAACCACCCGGTCCAGGATCTGCGCAGCAAGCGGGTAATGATTTCCAGCCAGAACCACGGGTTCGCGGTGGACGAGCGGGACCTGCCCGATTGCCTCGAGGCCACGCATCGATCGCTTTTCGACGGCACCCTGCAGGGGATCACCCGCAACGATTGCCCCGCGTTCAGCTTTCAGGGGCACCCCGAGGCCAGCCCTGGTCCGCACGATGTCGCCCCCGTGTTTGACGAATTCATCGACGCGATGCGCTCCGCGCGTCGCTGATCCGCACGTTCCCGCCGCATACGAATCCGAATCCGGAGCCGCCTTCCCATGCCCAAGCGTACCGACATCCAGAGCGTACTGATCCTCGGCGCCGGGCCGATCGTGATCGGCCAGGCCTGCGAGTTCGACTACTCCGGTGCCCAGGCCTGCAAGGCCCTGCGCGAGGAGGGCTTCCGGGTGATCCTGGTGAATTCGAACCCGGCGACGATCATGACTGACCCCGAAACCGCCGACGCCGTGTACATCGAGCCGGTGGACTGGCGCGTGGTCGCCCGGGTGATCGAGAAGGAGCGCCCCGACGCGCTGCTGCCCACGATGGGCGGTCAGACCGCGCTGAACTGCGCGCTGGATCTGGTTCACAACGGCGTGCTCGAGAAGTTCGGGGTCGAGATGATTGGCGCGAACGAAGACGCGATCGACATGGCCGAGGACCGGGAGCGCTTCCGCGAGGCGATGACCGAGATCGGCCTCGCGACGCCAACCGCGTTCATTGCGCACACCTGGGAGGACGCGCAGCGGGTGCAGCCCGAGATCGGCTTTCCGGTGATCATCCGCCCGTCGTTCACACTGGGCGGCTCCGGCGGGGGTATCGCCTACAACCGCGAAGAGTTCGAGGAGATCGTGAAGGGGGGTCTCGACCTGTCGCCGACCAACGAAGTGCTGCTGGAAGAGTCGGTGCTGGGCTGGAAGGAGTTCGAGATGGAGGTGGTCCGCGACAAGGCGGACAACTGCATCATCATCTGCTCGATCGAGAACTTCGATCCGATGGGCGTCCACACCGGGGATTCGATCACGGTCGCGCCCGCGCAGACGCTGACGGACAAGGAATACCAGATCATGCGCGACGCATCGCTCGCGGTGCTGCGCAAGATCGGCGTGGAAACCGGCGGATCGAACGTGCAGTTTGCGGTGAATCCCGACGACGGCCGACTGGTCGTGATCGAGATGAACCCGCGCGTGTCCCGGTCGTCGGCGCTCGCCTCCAAGGCCACCGGCTTTCCGATCGCGAAGGTCGCGGCGAAGCTCGCGGTCGGATACACGCTGGACGAACTGCGCAATGAAATCACCGGCGGGTTGACCCCGGCATCGTTCGAACCCTCGATCGACTACGTGGTGACCAAGATCCCGCGTTTCACCTTCGAGAAGTTCCCGCAAGCCCAACCGCGCCTGACCACGCAGATGAAGTCGGTCGGCGAGGTGATGGCGATCGGGCGCACCTTCCAGGAGTCCCTGCAGAAGGCGCTGCGCGGCCTGGAGATCGGGGTCGACGGGCTCGATGAGATGGTGGACCTGAAGGCGGACGACGTGGCCGACCGGTTGCGCGTACTGCTCGCGAATCCGGGTCCCGAGCGGATCTTCAATGTTGCCGACGGCTTCCGTGCCGGCTTCAGCATCGAGGAGATCTTCGGACTGACCGCGATCGACCGCTGGTTCCTCGCGCAGATCCACGAACTGATCCAGATCGAACGCAGCCTGGGCGATCGCCTGCTGAACGATCTGAGCGCGGCCGAAGTGTTCGAACTGAAGCGCCGCGGCTTTTCCGACCGGCGCCTCGCGCGCCTGCTGCACGAGACCGAGAAGTCGGTGCGCAAGCACCGCCACGCCCTCGACATCCATCCAGTCTACAAGCGCGTGGACACCTGCGCGGCCGAGTTCGCGACGACCACCGCGTACATGTATTCGACCTACGAGGAAGAGAACGAGGCGGATCCGACCGATCGCGAGAAGATCATGGTGCTCGGTGGCGGGCCGAACCGGATCGGGCAGGGAATCGAGTTCGACTATTGCTGCGTGCACGCGGCGCTGGCGATGCGCGAGGATGGTTACGAGACCATTATGGTCAACTGCAACCCGGAGACGGTGTCCACCGACTACGACACCTCCGACCGCCTGTACTTCGAGCCGCTGACACTCGAGGACGTGCTCGAGGTGGTTGCGATGGAGAAGCCAAAAGGCGTGATCGTGCAGTACGGTGGCCAGACGCCGCTGAAACTCGCGCGTGATCTCGAGGCCGCCGGCGTACCGATCATCGGCACCTCGCCGGATTCGATCGACCTCGCCGAGGACCGCGAACGCTTCCAGCAGCTGCTGAACAAGCTCGGCCTGCGCCAGCCGCCCAACCGCACCGCGCGCAGCGAGGACGAGGCCGAGCGGCTCGCGGCCGAGATCGGCTACCCGCTCGTGGTGCGTCCGTCCTACGTGCTGGGTGGCCGCGCGATGGAGATTGTGCGTGACGAGGAAGACCTGCGCCGCTACATGCGCGACGCGGTCTCGGTGTCCAACGACGCCCCGGTGCTGCTGGACCGGTTCCTGGACGATGCGATCGAGGTGGACGTGGATGCCCTCTGCGACGGCCGGGACGTGTTCATCGGCGGCATCATGGAGCACATCGAGCAGGCCGGTGTGCACTCCGGGGATTCCGCGTGCTCGCTGCCGCCCTTCTCCTTGCCGGATCACCTGCAGGACGAGATGGCCGAGCAGGTGCGTCGCATGGCGCTGGGGCTGAAGGTCGTCGGGCTGATGAACACGCAGTTCGCGATCAAGGGCGAAGACATTTACGTGCTCGAGGTCAACCCACGGGCATCGCGGACCGTTCCCTATGTCTCCAAGGTGATCGGGCTGCCTCTGGCGAAGATCGGCGCGCGCTGCATGGCCGGAACCTCTCTGGCCTCGATGCAGCTGCGCGAACCGGTCCGGCCCGATTACTACGCAGTGAAGGAGGCGGTGTTCCCGTTCGCGAAATTCCCCGGCGTGGATCCGATCCTGGGTCCGGAGATGAAGTCCACCGGCGAGGTGATGGGCGTCGGCCGCAGCTTCGCGGAGGCCTTCGCGAAGAGCCAGCTCGGGGCCGGGGTGCGCCTGCCCGCGCGCGGCAAGGCCTTCGTGTCGGTGCGCGAGATCGACAAGAAGCCTTCGCTGGTGAAGGTCGCGCGGCGCCTGGTCGAGCTCGGCTTCGAAGTGCTGGCCACCCGCGGCACAGCCGCTTTCCTGCAGGCGGAGGGCGTGGTTGAAGTCGCCGTGGTGAACAAGGTGACCGAGGGGCGCCCGCACATCGTCGACATGATCAAGAACGACGAGATCAGCTTCATCGTGAACACGGTGGAGGGCAAGCAGGCCACGGCCGATTCGTTCACCATCCGGCGTGAGGCGCTGATGCACAAGGTCAGCTACACCACGACCATTGCCGGCGCGTTGGCGACCGTGCAGGCGCTCGACCACCTGGAGTTCGAGAATGTCTTCCGCCTGCAGGATCTCCACGCGGAGAGCCTGGAAGGGAGGGGTGTGTAATGGGCAAGACGCCGCTCACGGTCGCCGGCGCCGAGAAGCTGAAGGACGAGCTCAAGCGCCTGAAAACCGAGGACCGTCCGCGCGTGGTCACCGCGATCGCGGAGGCGCGGGCGCACGGTGACCTGAAAGAGAACGCGGAGTACCACGCCGCGCGGGAGCAGCAGAGTTTCATCGAGGGGCGCATCCGCGAGATCGAGGGCAAGCTGGCGAACGCACAGATCGTTGACGTCACCGCACTGCCGCAGACCGGCAAGGTGGTTTTCGGCGCTACGGTGGGGCTTGAAGAGACCGAGACCGGGAAGCCGCTGACCTATCGGATCGTCGGCGACGACGAGGCGGACATCAAGCTGGGCATGATCTCGGTGAGTTCACCGATCGCCCGCGCGCTGATCGGGAAGGAAGAGGGCGACATCGTCACGGTGCAGGCGCCGGGTGGCGACATCGAGTACGAGATTCTCGAGGTTCGCTACGTCAACTGAGGGGCGGCCCGCCGGTCAGGGAAATCACCGGTTTTTCCTGGTTGCGCCGGAACAGCGTGGCCACGAAGCCGATGCGCTGGATCAGCAGCGCCCCCGTGTGCTGGCAGATGGCCTCGATCGCCGAGGCGCGCTCGCCGCGGTCGCCGATGCCCACCTTGACCTTTACCAGTTCGTGGTGATCCAGTGCGCGCTCGAGTTCGGTGAGCACCGACTCGGTGAGGCCGTTGCGACCAATGATCACGATCGGCTTGCGCGGGTGTGCCAGGCTGCGTAGCAGCCGGCGTTGCGGTTCGGTCAGATCCACGTACGATGCACCGCTGTTCAAAGCAAAAAGTCTAGCATGGCCGCGGTAGAGGCCGGCAAAGCCGGCGCGAAGGGGGCGGGATGCCGAAACGCAGCAAGTCGAGCCAGCGCTGGTTGAAGGAGCACTTCGACGACCCGTTCGTGACTCGAGCCCAGCAGGAGGGCTACCGTTCGCGAGCCGTGTACAAGCTGGCCGAGATCGACCGGCGTGACCGGCTGTTCCGTCCGGGGATGCGGGTGGTGGACCTCGGGGCCGCGCCCGGAGGCTGGAGTCAGTACGCGGCCGACAAGGTGGGCCCGTCGGGTCGCGTGGTGGGGTCCGATATCCTCGCGATGGAACCGATTCCTGGGGTGGAGATCGTGACCGGGGATTTTCGCGAGGACACGGTGCTGCAGGCGATCCTCGAAAAACTGGGTGGCGAGCGCGCCGATCTTGTGTTGTCCGATATCGCCCCCAACCTTTCCGGGATGGATGCGGTCGATCAGCCCCGGACGATCTATCTCTGTGAACTGGCGCTGGATCTGGCGGTCCGGGTTTTGAAACCGAATGGCACTTTTCTCGTCAAAGTGTTCCAGGGACAGGGCTCGGATGACTTCCTGCGCGAGCTGAAGCGCCGGTTCCTGCGGGTCTCGATCCGGAAACCGGAGGCTTCGCGGGGACGGTCACGGGAAGTGTACGTATTGGCGCGGGAGCTCCGGGATGTGTAACGTTCGTATTCAAGAACCGATTGATTTCGAGGTGGCGTTTTGAACAGCCTGGTGAAGAATCTGGTGGTCTGGGCGGTGATCGCGGTCGTGTTGATGTCCGTGTTCAACAATTTCAGCCCCGAACCACAGCAGGAAGCCCGCGCCATGACCTACTCGTCGTTCATCAGCGACGTGAAGGCGGGCCGCATCCAGAGCGTGACGATCGAGGGCAACACGATCCGCGGCACGACCATCGAGGGCCGTTCCTTCCGGACCGAGAGCCCGAACGATCCCGGGCTGATCGGCGATCTGCTCGCGAACAACGTCGAGATCCGTGCGCAGGAGCCGCAGCGGCGGTCGCTGGTGATGGATATCCTGATCAGCTGGTTCCCGATGCTGCTGCTGATCGCGGTCTGGATCTACTTCATGCGGCAGATGCAGGGCGGCGGGGCCGGCGGCCGTGGCGCGATGTCGTTTGGCAAGAGCAAGGCCAAGATGATGTCCGAGGACCAGGTCAAGGTGACCTTCGCGGACGTTGCCGGCTGCGACGAAGCCAAGGAGGAGGTCTCCGAACTGGTGGACTTCCTGCGCGACCCCTCCAAGTTCCAGAAACTGGGTGGCAAGATCCCGCGCGGCGTGCTTATGGTCGGCCAGCCCGGTACCGGCAAGACGCTGCTCGCGAAGGCCATCGCCGGTGAGGCGCGGGTGCCGTTCTTCACGATCTCGGGCTCCGATTTCGTCGAGATGTTCGTCGGCGTCGGCGCATCGCGCGTGCGCGACATGTTCGACACCGCGAAGAAGCACGCGCCCTGCATCATCTTCATCGACGAGATCGACGCAGTCGGCCGGCACCGCGGCGCGGGCCTCGGCGGCGGTCACGACGAGCGCGAGCAGACCCTGAACCAGTTGCTGGTCGAAATGGACGGCTTCGAGGGCAACGAGGGCGTAATCGTGATCGCCGCGACCAACCGCCCCGACGTTCTCGACCCGGCGCTGCTGCGTCCTGGCCGCTTCGACCGGCAGGTGGTCGTGCCGGCACCGGATGTGCGCGGCCGGGAGCAGATCCTGAAGGTGCACATGCGCAAGGTGCCGCTGTCCGATAACGTGCGCCCGACGCTGATCGCGCGCGGCACGCCCGGATTCTCGGGCGCCGATCTCGCCAACCTCGTGAACGAGGCGGCGCTGTTCGCCGCGCGGGCCGGAAAGCGCACGGTGGACATGGCGGACTTCGAGCGTGCGAAAGACAAGATCATGATGGGCGCCGAGCGCAAGTCCATGGTGATGAGCGAGGACGAGAAGAAGCTGACCGCCTATCACGAGGCCGGACATGCGATCGTCGGGCGCACCGTGCCCGAGCACGATCCCGTGTACAAGGTCAGCATCATTCCCCGCGGGCGCGCCCTTGGCGTGACCATGTTCCTGCCGGAGGAAGACCGCTACAGCCACTCGAAGACGCGTCTCAAGAGCCAGATCGCGAGCCTGTTCGGCGGGCGCCTGGCCGAAGAGCTGATTTTCGGTGCCGACCGTGTGACCACCGGCGCGTCGAACGACATCGAGCGTGCGACGATGATCGCCCGGAACATGGTGACCAAGTGGGGTCTGTCCGACCGCCTCGGGCCGCTGGCCTACAGCGAGGACGAGGGCGAGGTCTTCCTGGGACGCCAGGTCACGCAGACCAAGCACATGTCCGACGAGACCGCGCACGCGATCGACGAGGAAGTGCGGCGGATCATCGACTCGAGCTACGAGCGGGCGAAGAAGATCCTAACCGACAACATGGACAAGCTGCATGCGATGGCCGCGGCGCTGGTCAAGTACGAGACCATCGACGAGCCGCAGATCACCGACATCATGGAAGGGCGCGAGCCCCGTCCGCCGGCGGACTGGAAGGAAGAGGAGGGCTCTGGAAAACCGGGTGACGGAAAGCCCGAGTCGGACTCGGGCGACCGTCCGGAACCGGGGGTGGTGGCCGACCCGGCACCCCAGCCGTAAGTCGCGGTCGACTCGATTCGCAGCCGGCAAACCAGGTCACCCGGATACCGTCCGGGTGACCTTTTTTCCGCGTTTCGATTACCATCCCGGCATGCCCGTGTACCCGTTCCTCGACTGTGCAGGTCGTCGGTTGCCGACTGACCGACCGCTGGTCATGGGGGTACTGAACGTGACCCCCGACTCCTTCTCGGACGGCGGCCTCCATGCCGCTGCGGGTGCCGCGCTGGCTCACGTGCGGGCCATGGTCGACGCCGGCGCGGACATCATCGACGTGGGTGGCGAGTCCACGCGGCCGGGGGCGGAACCGGTGCCGTTGCAGGAGGAGCTGGATCGGGTGATTCCGGTGCTCGAGAGTCTGCGCGTCGAGCTGGACGTGGTGCTGTCGATCGATACCAGCAAGCCGGCGGTGATGCAGGCGGCGCTGGATGCGGGCGCGGGGATGCTGAATGACGTGAACGGCCTCCGTTCCCCCGGTGCGATGGAGGTGGCGGCATCCGGTGCGGCCGCCGTGTGCGTGATGCACATGCAGGGTCAGCCGCGTTCGATGCAGGAACGGCCGCAATACGCGGACGTGGTTGCCGAGGTGACGGATTTCCTCGTCGGGAAGGCCGAAGCGTTGCGCGCCAGGGGCGTGCGGGGTGAGCGGATCGTTCTCGACCCGGGCTTCGGGTTCGGCAAGACGCTGGAGCACAATCTGGCGTTGTTCCGGTCACTGCCGCGGCTCGTGGCGCTTGGGTATCCATTGCTGGTCGGGGTCTCGCGTAAGTCCATGGTCGGAGCGCTGCTGGGGGACCGCCCGGTGTCGGACCGTCTGGTCGGCAGCGTTACCGCGGCATTGCTGGCGGCGCGCGCCGGTGCGCGCATCCTGCGCGTCCACGACGTTCGGGAAACGGTGGACGCGCTGACGATCCAGCGCGCGCTGGATATCGAGACAATTCGGGAGGGATAGGAGTGGGCAGGTATTTCGGAACGGATGGAATCCGCGGGCGGACCGGCACCTGGCCGATGACGCCTGAGTTCGCGCTGCGTCTGGGGCATGCGGTCGGCGAGGTGCTGGGGCGCCAGACTCCCGGGCCCGTGCTGGTGGGGAAGGACACCCGGGTGTCAGGCTACATGTTCGAGTCGGCCATGGAGTCCGGCCTTGCGGCCGCCGGGACCGATGTCGCGCTGCTGGGCCCGATGCCGACTCCTGCGATCGCCTACCTCACGCGGACCTTCCGGGCCGCGGCCGGTGTCGTGATCAGCGCTTCGCACAACCCCTACGAGGACAACGGGTTCAAATTCTTCACCCCGGAAGGCGACAAGCTGCCGGATGAAATGGAACGGGCGATCGAGGAACGCCTCGACCAGCCGATGGGGGCGCTGGACTCGCACCGCCTGGGCAAGGCCGTGCGGATCGCCGACGCAGCCGGTCGGTACATCGAATTCTGCAAGAGCGCAATCCCGGCACGCTCCGAACTGCGCGGGCTGTGCATGGTGGTCGACTGCGCGCACGGCGCTACATATAACGTGACCCCGCAGGTGTTCGACGAACTGGGCGCCGAGGTGGAGACGATGGGCGTCCAGCCCGACGGCTACAACATCAATGACGACTGCGGTGCGCTGTACCCGGAACAACTGCGTCTGCGGGTGCTGGCCACCGGCGCGCACCTGGGGATCGCGCTCGATGGGGATGGCGACCGGGTGATCATGGTCGACGAGACCGGGGAAATCGTGGACGGTGACGAGATTCTTGGCATCCTCGCGCTGTCGGATCACGCGGACGGGGTGTTCACCGGCGGCGTGGTCGGGACCCAGATGAGCAACCTCGGGCTGGAGCTGGCTCTGGGTGCGGCCAGTATTCCGTTCGTGCGCGCCCGCGTCGGCGACCGCTATGTGCTCGAGGAGTTGCGGCGGAATGGATGGCATCTGGGCGGGGAAGGGTCCGGCCACATCGTCTGCTTGACGCACACGACCACGGGCGACGGCACGGTCGCGGCGCTGCGCGTGGCCCACCTGATGCACCGCACGGGGCGACCGCTGTCGGAACTGCGCAAGGTGGTGCGCAAGTGCCCGCAGGTGCTGATCAACGTACCCGTGGAGGGGCAGGCGGCACCGCTGCTCGAAGCACCCACGGTGCAGGCCATGGTCCAGCAGGTCTCGGCCGAGTTGGGCCGGGACGGTCGGGTGCTGCTCCGGCCCTCGGGCACCGAGCCGCTGGTTCGGGTGATGGTGGAGGGCGGCGACGGCGAGCAGGTCGAGCGGGCTGCACAACGCATCGCGGATGCGATCCGGGACGCACTGTCAGCGGCTCCGGTTGATTTGCGCACGGCGCACCGGTAACATCCCGCGCCTCATTAAAGACTTCAAAGGTTGTTGGCATGCGCAAGGCTCTGGTCGCAGGAAACTGGAAGATGAACGGTTCGCTGGCTGCGAATCGCGAGCTTCTTTCCGCGCTGAGCGGCGCCGTGCAGGCGAGTGACGCGGTGGCGGTGGCGGTATGCCCCCCGGCGGTGTACCTCCGCGACGCGCTTGCGCAGCTCGAGGGTGGTGTGATCGCCGTTGGCGGGCAGGACTGCTCGGACGAGAAGGCCGGGGCCTATACCGGCGAAATTGCCGCCGACATGCTGAAAGAGATCGGGTGCGACTACGTGATCGTCGGCCACTCCGAGCGCCGGGCGCGCCAGCACGAGGACAGCGCCTGGGTCGCCCGCAAGTTCATCGCGGCGCAGGCCGCTGGCCTGGTGCCGATTCTCTGCGTGGGCGAACAGCTCGCGGACCGCGAGGCGGGCCGGACTGAGGAGGTCGTGGCCGAGCAGTTGGACGCCGTGCTGGACGCGGCTGGCGTGGCGGCTTTCGATCGTGCCGTCGTTGCCTATGAGCCGGTCTGGGCCATCGGCACCGGGCTGACCGCAAGCCCGGAACAGGCGGCCGAGGTCCACGCGTTCATCCGTGCGCGCGTCGCCGCGCGGGATCAGGGCGTCGCCGACGGTCTGCGCATCCTCTACGGCGGCAGCGTGAAGGCGGATAACGCCGCGGGCCTGTTCGCGCTGCCCGATATCGACGGCGGTCTGATCGGTGGCGCCTCGCTGGATGCCGACTCCTTCCTCGGGATCGTGAACGCCGCTGTTGCGGCGCAGGCGCGAGGATAGAAGCATGCTGTATGGCATTCTGCTGGTTGTGCAGGTCGTGATCGCGGTCACACTGATCGCGCTTGTCCTGATGCAGCACGGCAAGGGCGCGGATGCCGGTGCGGCCTTCGGCAGCGGGGCTTCCGCGACCGTTTTCGGCGCGCGCGGCTCGGCGAACTTCCTGAGCCGGAGCACGGCGATCCTGGCGGTGATATTCTTCGTGAACAGCCTGTCGCTCGCCTACCTGGCGGCTTCGGTACCGGAGACGCGCAGCCTGATCGAACAGATGCAGGAGGAGGCGCGTCAGCAGCGGCTCCTCGACGATGCCATTCCGATGGATCCGATCCCGACCGACCCGATCCCGGGTCGTCCGGGCGACATTCCGGAATAGCTGCCGGGCCGGAGCCCCGGGCGTTGACCGGGCCCAGTGACGCGATCGATCGGAAGTACGCTTTTTGCAGATGTGGTGGAATTGGTAGACACGCTATCTTGAGGGGGTAGTGGCGAAAGCCGTGTGGGTTCGAGTCCCACCATCTGCACCATTCCGGTACGCCGCGCTTGCCTTTGGGGCATCCTGGTACAGGGCGATTTGAATCGATATATCAATAGCTTACAATATTCAGAGAACTTGACACTGTTTCCGGGCTTCACCTAGACTGCCAACCCGGTGGGAGTGACGGCACCGGGTCCAGCCGCCTGTTGCACCAGATCTCGCCCAGCACACCAGAGTCGCGCACCGCGCCCCTTTCGCGGTCGGCACCAGGAATCCGCCAGCCGGTGGCGGCGTTCGGGAGAACAACATGCTGGAAGGCTATCTGCCCATACTGATTTTCCTGGTCGTCGGTGCCATCGCAGGCATCATTCCCCTTGCGCTCGGCATGGCCGTCGGACCCAGCAAGCCGGACGCGGAAAAGAACTCTCCCTACGAGTGCGGCTTCGAGGCCTTCGAAGACTCCCGCCTGAAATTCGACGTCCGTTTCTACCTCGTCGCCATCCTGTTCATCATTTTCGATCTCGAGATTGCGTTCCTGTTTCCGTGGGCGGTCGCCCTTGGAGACATTGGCCTGTTCGGCCTGCTGGCAATGGCGCTGTTCCTGATCATTCTGGTGATCGGTTTCATCTATGAATGGAAGAAGGGGGCCCTGGAATGGGAATAGAAGGCGTTCTGGAAAAAGGCTTCGTCACCACTTCCGCCGACAAGCTGATCAACTGGGCGCGCACCGGTTCGCTGTGGCCGATGACCTTCGGCCTCGCCTGCTGCGCGGTTGAAATGATGCACGCCGGGGCAGCGCGCTATGATCTCGACCGCTTCGGGATTGTCTTCCGGCCCAGCCCACGTCAGTCCGACGTGATGATCGTCGCCGGGACGCTGGTCAACAAGATGGCCCCGGCGCTGCGCAAGGTCTACGACCAGATGGCCGAGCCGCGCTGGGTGATCTCGATGGGCTCCTGCGCGAATGGCGGCGGGTATTACCACTACAGCTATTCGGTGGTGCGCGGATGCGACCGGATCGTGCCGGTGGACATCTATGTGCCGGGGTGCCCGCCCACGGCCGAGGCGCTGCTCTACGGCATCCTGCAGTTGCAGCGCAAGATCCGCCGCACCGGCACGCTGGCGCGCTGAGGAGATCGTCGATGCGTGCTGGCCCCGACACGGACACCGTCGCCGCCCCGTATTCCGCCCCTGCGGACGCCCTGCAGGACCTGGCCGACCAGATCGCCGCCAAGCAGCCCGACGCGGTGCGCCGGCAGCAGATCGCCCATGGCGAGCTGACGGTGACGGTCGACAGCGCGGCGCTGCATGGTTTCATCGTCTTCCTCAAGGCAGACCCGGCCTGCGGGTTCACCACGCTGGTCGACATCACGGCGGTGGATCACCCGGAACGCGCCCGGCGCTTCGACGTGGTCTATCATCTTCTCGCGATGTGGCAGGGCCACCGCATCCGGGTGAAGACCGACGTGCGGGAAGACGAGATCCTGCCGTCCATCACCGATCTGCACAAGTCTGCCGGCTGGTTCGAGCGCGAGGTGTTCGACATGTTCGGCATCCTGTTCTCCGGCCATGCCGACCTGCGCCGCATCCTCACCGACTACGGCTTTCGCGGCCATCCGCTGCGCAAGGACTTTCCCACCACCGGCTACACGGAGGTGCGTTATGACGAGACCGCCAAGCGCGTCGTCTACGAGCCGGTGAAACTGGTGCAGGAGTACCGCCAGTTCGATTTCATGTCGCCCTGGGAAGGCGCCGACTACATCCTGCCCGGCGACGAGAAGGTGCCGGGGAGCGGCGCCTGAGGTGGCCGTGGCAGCCGCCCCATCCGTTGCCGCGCCGTTGGGCAGAGAGGCCCGGAACGAGGCGATCGACCGAGACCCGACTCGGTGCGCAGATGCATCGCTTGTGTCGGTTGCGCGGGCGGTGGTCGTGATCCCGCTGGGGCTGATCGTGCTCCTGTGGGGGATCGCCGCGCGCCTCGACCGGCTGAAGCAAGGGAGACCCTGATGGACGGCGATGTCCTCCGCGACGCCAAGGGCGATGTCATCACCCGCGAGCAGAAGATCCGCAACTTCAACCTGAATTTCGGGCCGCAACATCCTGCGGCACATGGGGTTCTGCGGCTGGTGCTGGAGCTTGACGGCGAGATCGTCGAGCGCTGCGACCCGCATATCGGCCTCCTGCACCGCGGCACCGAGAAGCTGATGGAGAGCCGCACCTATCTGCAGAACCTGCCCTATTTCGACAGGCTCGACTATGTGGCGCCGATGAACCAGGAGCACGCGTGGTGCCTGGCGATCGAGAAGCTGACCGGGGTCGAGATCCCGCGGCGCGCATCGCTCCTGCGCGTGCTGTTCTGCGAGATCGGGCGCATCCTCAACCATCTGCTGAACGTCACCACCCAGGCGATGGACGTGGGGGCGCTGACGCCGCCGCTCTGGGGGTTCGAGGAGCGCGAGAAGCTGATGGTCTTCTGCGAGCGCGCCTGCGGGGCGCGGCTGCACGCGGCCTATTTCCGCCCGGGCGGGGTGCACCAGGACGTCCCGCCGGAACTGCTCGACGACATCGAGGCATGGATGGAGGGCTTCCCCAAGGTCCTCGACGACATCTCCGACCTTCTGGACGAGAACCGTATCTTCAAGCAGCGCAATTGCGATATCGGCGTGGTCACCGAAGAGGACATACTGGACTGGGCCCTTTCGGGGGTGATGGTGCGCGGCTCGGGGCTTGCCTGGGACCTGCGCCGCGCGCAGCCCTACGAATGCTACGACGAGTTCGATTTCCTGATCCCGGTCGGCAAGAACGGCGACTGCTACGACCGCTATCTTTGCCGCATGGCCGAGATGCGGGAGAGCCTGAAGATCATGAAACAGTGCCTTGAGAAGCTGCGGAACACGCCGGGCGACGTGCTGGCTCGCGGCAAGCTCACGCCGCCGCGCCGGGCCGAGATGAAGACCTCGATGGAGGCGCTGATCCATCACTTCAAGCTCTACACCGAAGGCTTCCATGTGCCCGCCGGAGAGGTGTATGCGGCGGTGGAGGCGCCGAAGGGCGAATTCGGCGTCTATCTCGTGGCCGATGGCACCAACAGGCCCTACCGCGCCAAGCTCAGGGCTCCCGGGTATCTGCATCTTCAGGCCATGGACCATGTGACCAAGGGGCACCAGCTGGCCGATGTGGCGGCGATCATCGGCACGCTGGACATCGTTTTCGGAGAGGTGGACCGATGAGATCCGCAGGAGTTTGCACAGTGGCGCTGGTGGTGACCTGTCTGGCCGCGCCGATGGCTCTGGCCCAGCCGACGCAGGCAGAGATCGAGGCTTTCGTGGCTGCGGTCAAGGACGTGGGTTGCCGCATCGACACCGATTCCGACGCGATGGCCGTCGAGGAAGCCACCGGTTTCGGCGACGCGAAGCTGGCCGAGATCGTGGCGGTTCTGCTTGCGAGCGGCGACGCGGTGGTGCCGGCCTCGATGGAGGGGCTGCGGCTGACGACCCAGGGCTGCCGCTGATGCTGCGACGGCTGCACCCAGACCAGCCCGAGAGCTTCGCCTTCACGCCGGCCAACCGCGCGTGGGCCGAGGCACAGATCGCGAAGTATCCTGACGGACGGCAGGCCAGCGCGATCATTCCGCTGCTGTGGCGGGCCCAGGAGCAGGAAGGCTGGTTGACGCGGCCGGCCATCGAACACGTCGCCGGGATGCTCGGGATGGCCTATATCCGCGCCCTCGAGGTGGCGACGTTCTACTTCATGTTCCAGCTCGCACCGGTGGGGTCGGTCGCGCATGTGCAGGTCTGCGGCACAACGCCCTGCATGCTCTGCGGCGCCGAGGACCTCGTCGCCGTATGCAAGGCGAAGATTGCCAAGCGCCCGCACAAGCTTTCGGCCGACGGGCGGTTCAGCTGGGAGGAGGTTGAATGCCTCGGTGCCTGCGCGAATGCGCCGATGGCCCAGATCGGGAAGGACTACTACGAGGATCTGACGGCCGAGCGGCTGGAGTGGATCCTCGAGGAGTTCGCGGCCGACCGGGTGCCGCCGCCCGGGCCGCAGAACGGCCGCTTCGCCAGCGAGCCCATCGGCGGGGCCACCTCGCTGACCGAAGGCACCGGGTCGCGCGAGGCGCACAACGCCTCGGTCGCCCGCGCCCTGGCCTGGGGCGACACGGTACGCCGGATCGACGGCAGCGAAGCGCCGGGGCCGGTTCCGCGCCCTCCGGCACCCAGCGCCC
>PULL01000157.1 GCA_003550945.1 Thioalkalivibrio sp.
AGGAAGCCGGTTCGCCTGCCGAGCGTGCCCACGCGGCACTGTATGCCGGATGTGATATGGCGCTGATCTGCAACGATTTCCCGGCAATGGACGAGATCCTGCAGACTTTCGAGGGCCGTGAACCCAACCCCGATACTCTGCGTCGGCTTGAGTCCATGCGCGCCCGTCCGGCTGCTCCCGCCGACACGGCACGCATGGAGAGCGCGCGCTGCCGCCTGCAGGCGGTGCTGGAAAGCAGCAACACCTACATCGTCTGACGCGAACGCAAACGGTGGAAGTGCGGGAGCTGGCTCTCGCTTCGCCGGGAACTAGTGGGCCATGCGGGAAGTTCGGTACCTGATCGCTTCGCCAGAAGCGCCGGCGCTGCGTTGGGCAAGTTTGAAATAGTGTGGCTATTCCGGCACTTGCCCGCCTTGCTCCGACACTTCTGGCTGTGCTCCGTAGGCACCGAACTTCCCGCATGGCCCACTAGTCCGCTGTGCCAAGTGGCGGCAAGCCGCCGCACCCCGGCGCAACCGTGCCCGGGGTGCGTATACGGTTATGGTTCGTTTTTGCGGGTCTAGACTCCCGTGATGGACGTCTCACTTTCGGCGAATGATCAAAGGACCGGGTCCACGAAAACCCTGGACCTGCCCGTGGCCGGAATGAGCTGCGCCTCCTGCGTCGCGCGCGTCGAGGACGCGATCCGCGCGGTGCCGGGCGTGGCCTCGGCAAACGTGAACCTGGCGACGGGTCAAGCGCGGGTGGACCTCGGCAACGCAGAGCCGGCCGCGGTGGTGGCGGCGATCGAGGACGCGGGCTACGAGGCGGGGAGCGACGAAATCACGCTGTCCGTACAGGGCATGAGTTGCGCCTCCTGTGTAGGCCGGGTGGAGGACGCGCTGCAGCGGCAACCGGCGGTTCTGCAGGCGAATGTGAATCTGGCGTCTGAAACGGCCCGGGTACGTTTCCTCCCCGCGCTGGCTGATCCTCGGGAACTCGTCGCTGCCGTGGAAGCGGCGGGCTATGACGCGCAGATCCACGAGGCAGCCGTGGACCATGGGGATCGGGAGCGTGTGGCACGAGAATCGGAATACCGCGGACTCAAGCGGTCCGTGATCTTTGCCGCCGCACTGACGCTTCCGATTTTCGTGCTCGACATGGGGGGGCACTTTATCCCGCCCTTCCATGCCTGGGTGCACCACACAATCGGCACGCAGAACCTCTACCTGCTGTTCTTCGTGCTCGCCTCCGGGGTGCAGTTTGGCCCCGGACTGCGCTTCTACCGAAAGGGGTGGCCCGCACTGCTGCAGGGTGCCCCCGACATGAACTCGCTGGTCATGCTCGGGACCTCCGCCGCCTACGGCTATTCGGTCGTCGCAACCTTCGCCCCGGGGCTGCTTCCCGAAGGGACGGTACACGTCTACTACGAAGCGGCTGCAGTCATCATCACACTGGTGCTGTTCGGGCGCCTGCTGGAGGCCCGCGCGCGGGGCGCCACCTCGGAGGCGATCCGCAAACTGATGGGCCTGCGTCCGCGCACCGCGCGCGTGATTCGGGACGACGAATTCGTCGAAGTGGATGTGGAGCAGGTGAACCCCGGAGACCAGGTGATGGTTCGGCCCGGAGAGCGCCTGCCGGTCGACGGCAAGGTGCTCGAAGGGTCTTCCTGGGTCGACGAGTCGATGATCACCGGCGAACCGGTACCGGTGCTGAAGGAGCCGGAAGCGCAGGTCGTCGGCGGCACCGTGAACGGGCAGGGCAGCCTGGTCTTCGAGGCCACCCGAGTCGGACGCGACACCGTGCTCGCGCAGATCATCCGCATGGTGGAGGCCGCGCAGGGCGCGAAGCTCCCGATCCAGGCATTGGTGGATCGCGTCACGAAGTACTTCGTACCCGCGGTGATCGCGATCGCGGTGGTGACCTTCGTGGTCTGGATGGTGTTCGGGCCAGCCCCTGCGCTGACGCTGGCCCTGGTGAATGCGGTCGCGGTACTGATCATCGCCTGCCCCTGTGCGATGGGACTGGCGACGCCGACTTCGATCATGGTCGGCACCGGAAAGGGCGCCGAGATGGGGGTGCTGTTCCGCGGCGGCGATGCGCTGCAGGCGCTACGCGGTGTCGAGGTCGTGGCGGTGGACAAGACCGGGACCCTGACCGAGGGACGCCCCGAACTCACCGCCATCGTGGCCGCCGACGGTTTCGGCGACTCCGAAGTACTCGCCCTGGCCGCTGCTGTTGAACGCCGCTCGGAGCACCCGGTCGCGCAGGCGATCGTCAGGGGCGCCGAGGGCAGGGGACTCTCGCTGGAGCCGGTCCGGGATTTTGTGGCCACCGCAGGGCAGGGGGCGCAGGGCACGGTCGGAGCGCGACAGGTCTTGATCGGTTCACGCCGCTTTCTGGCTCGATCCGGCATCGATGCCGACCGATTCACGGCGGATGCCGACCGGATGGCGGACGAGGGCGCCACGCCCCTGTACGTCGCGATCGACGGCAAGCTCGGCGCGCTGCTCGGCGTCGCCGACCCGCTGAAATCCAGTGCGGCGCCGACGGTCCGGTGGCTGCACGATCAGGGGCTGCGGGTGGTGATGGTCAGCGGCGACAATCGCCGCACCGCGCAGGCCATCGCACATAAACTGGGGATTAGCGAGGTCTTTGCGGAAGTCCTCCCCGAAGGCAAGGTCGATGCCATTCGTGGCCTGCAGAAGGACGGCCGCAAGGTTGCTTTTGTCGGCGATGGCATCAACGATGCGCCGGCATTGGCTCAGGCAGAGATCGGAATCGCGATCGGCTCCGGAACCGATGTGGCGATGGAATCGGCGGAGGTGGTGCTGATGTCCGACAACCTCTCCGGCATCCGCCAGGCGATTGCGCTGTCGAGGGCGACGCTGCGCAACATCAAGCAGAACCTGTTCTGGGCCTTCGCCTACAACGCGACGCTGTTGCCGGTCGCCGCGGGCGTGCTGTATCCGTTTTTCGGAATCCTGCTGTCGCCGATGTTCGCGGCGCTGGCGATGGCGTTCTCCAGCGTCAGCGTGGTCACCAATTCGCTGCGCCTGAAGCGTTTCCGGGCGCCCGCCTGAAGCCCAGGTCTCCGAGAGCTGCGCGAGGAAAATGACCTCCGTCAACACGCCAGCCGGATAACGCGGGCAGACTTCAGCTCCGCGCTGGGTGGCCGCAATCAACGTGCGGAATCCTGCGCCGGAAGTGCGTTAATGCATTATAATCGTCTAAAATTGCACGATCCGGATTGCGGTCCCGGGAAAAGCGTTGCACCCGGGGTGCCCGGAATTTTTCAATCAACTGCTGGAGAAGCTTCATGGCCGACAAACTGCTCATCGTGATGGTCAACACCGACCCCCGCAACGGTTCCGAACTGGGAGCACCGTTCTTCCAGGCGACCGTGGCGGCGGCCATGGAATATGACGTGGAAGTGATTCTGACCGGTCGCGCGGGCGAACTGGCGAAGAAGGGTGTGGCCGAGAACCTGTACGTACAGGAAGGCAGCTCGAAGTCCGTATACGAGTTCATCAAGGACGCCGCCGAGGCCGGGGTTTCGTTCAAGGTCTGCACCCCGACGCTGGACCTGTGGGGCGATGACCTGATCCCCGAGATCGAAGAAACCGTGGGCGGCGCCTACGTGATCTCCGAGGCGATGGACGACGACACCGTCACCTTCACCTACTGACGCCTCCGGCGCTCCGGCCAGCTCGCGGCCGGAGCGCGGATCGGCCCCCTCCATGACCCCTGAAGAAGCGCGCCTGGTCCTCGATCAGGCCGACTGTCTGTACACACGTGACGCGGTGGAACAGGCGATCGATCGGCTTGCAGAGGAAACCGCAGCCGCGCTGTCGCACTCGGATCCACTCGTGCTCGGTGTGATGAACGGCGGCGTGGTGCTGCTCGGCGGATTGCTCACGCGCTGGTCCTTTCCGCTGCAGATCGACTACCTTCACGCGACCCGCTACCGCGGCGCCACCTCCGGGGGCGAACACCTGCACTGGCTTGCCCGGCCGCAGACGTCGATGCGGGACCGCACGGTTGTAGTGGTCGACGACATTCTGGACGGGGGAGTCACACTGGACGGCATCTGCGGGTTCTGCCGGGAGCAGGGCGCGCGCCAGGTGACCAGTATTGTGCTGGTGAACAAGGCCAATCCTGCCCGCGACCCGGCCATCACCGTCGACTACGCGGCCCTCGAAGCGCCAAACCGGTACCTGTTCGGGTACGGCATGGATTACCATGACTACCTGCGCAACGCCCCGGGCATCTTCGCGGTCCGCGGCCGATAAACGGAGAATGAAACGATGAGCGCGGGACGTCTTGCGATCATCGGGGGCACCGGTCTGACCCGGCTCAAGGACCTCGAAATCACCCGGCGTGAGGTGATGCACACGCCCTACGGCGAACCCTCCGGCCCGCTGACCATCGGCCAATACCACGGGCACGAGGTGCTGTTCCTGCCACGGCACGGCGCCCAGCACACGATTCCGCCGCACCAGGTGAATTACCGGGCCAATCTCTGGGCGCTGAAAAGTGCCGGCGTGGAAACCGTTCTCGCGGTTGCCGCGGTAGGCGGGATCACCGCAGAGATGTCCCCGGGGCGGATCGCGATCCCGGACCAGATCATCGACTACACCTGGTCCCGCTTTCACACGTTCTTCGACGGCAATGGCGAAAGTGGCGTCACACACGTCGACATGACTTATCCGTACAACGGAGAGCTCCGCCAGACACTGATCGCCGCATCCCGCGAACTCGACCTTGGAGCTGTGGAGAAGGGCACCTACGCCGCCACCCAGGGTCCGCGCCTGGAGACCGCCGCCGAGATCGACCGCCTCGAGCGCGACGGCTGCGACGTGGTCGGGATGACGGGTATGCCCGAGGCGGCACTCGCGCGGGAACTGGATCTCCGCTACGCCTGCTGCGCGGTAGTCGCGAATTGGGCGGCCGGGCGCTCGGGGGATGTGATCACCATGGAGGAGATCGCGAAGAACCTCGAGACGGGCATGGCACGGGTGAAACAGTTGCTGCCGACGGTGATCGGCCGTTGCTGCAACGGGGAAGCACCGGAATGAATCCGCCCGGCGTTCCCGATCCATGATTTAACATAATATACATTATGCGCAGTTACGACCAGACCGCAGCGCAAAGCGGGCGCAGGCGCTGACTCATTCAGGCCGCACCACTTCCCAGCGCGATACCAACGCCGGTCCTTTCACCAACACCTCCATGGCCTCGAGCCACTCGCCGATCTTGGTCGCGGAATTGTTCCTCCAGGTGTACGGCTCCGGATGCGGCGCGAACACGAGATCGTAAACCGCAACGTACTGGTGCTGGTCGGCCCCTTGCGCGTGCAAGGCATCGAGTTCCGCACGCAGGCGGTCTGCATCCGAGCCCCGAACCTCCAGCAGATGAATGGTCTGCACGCCCACCCGCAGTCGCGCCAGCAACACGGCTTCCTCCGGCGGGCCCTCGAGGTCGCGTCGCGCCAACGTCGACGGCGTCTGACAGAACAAGGCCGCAAATCCCGACCGCAACCGGGTGTCCTGGTCCGCGTAGTAACGCCAGTCCCCATACGCGTAACGGACCATGTCTCCGGTATCGGTTACCAGCACGAGGCTGGTGTGGCGGCCGTGATCGACCACGAACACCGCGCGCGGCTCCGGAGGATCCACGGGGGGCTGAAGGTAGGTGGTTCCGCAGCCGGACAGGAACAGCAGCAAAGAGAATATTAAAGTGGTTTCGAGAATTGGGCCGTAACCTGTTTTATCGAACCTAGCGCCCTGCGGAGGTCTCGTGGCGCACGACGCTGCCTGCTGCGTTGTCCGGTGCTCCGTGCGGCACCGCAGAGCCGCGCCGGGCGATGCCGCCGCGCGGGCCCGCGTGGTTCCGCAGATATGGACGGCGCCCGGCCGTCGCATCGCCCTCAGGCCTCGGCCGACTTCTTCAGTGCGGCATCGATGGCCGCGAGCATCGGGCGAGCGTCGGTGTAATCGACCGGAATCGGGCGCATGCCCTTGCGATCCCTGAAGACCAGCGCGGGAAAGCTTTCTACGTCCATCTCCCGGGCCTGCGCGATTTCCGTCTCCAGCGTCTTGCGTACGCCCTTGGAGTGCAGCGCGTCGCGGAACCGTTCCACGTCCAGCCCGATCTCGCCCGCAAGATCGACCAGCGTGGATTCGTCCGACGGGTTACGGGCCTGGGTGTAGTAGGCCCGCTGGATGGCCGTGTTCATCGCGTCCTCGTAATGCTCACCCTGCATACGGGCCGCGATCACCGCACGGCAGGCCGCGTACGTGGACCGCCGTGGCACACAGTCGGTCCAGAAGGCGAAGTTGAGCTCAGTCGCCGGCACGTGCTGCAGGATCCGGCGCCAGGAAGACTGCACCATCTCCCTGAGATCATCGGACATCGGCTCGTCGGTGTCTGGTGCGAGTCCGCCAAGAAGCTTCTGGACTTCAACGCCTTCGGGAATCTTTCTGATCAATTCATTAAGAACCGGCGCCATCGCCCAGCACCAACTGCACATCGGGTCGTGGATGTAGTAGAGAACGGGTTTTCCGCTTGTGTCGGTCATTCCCTGGCTCGCTCCTGTATTGCGGATTTGCGGACTGGCCACCGCACGAATCGCCCTCAGGCGGCCGGTCGGCGCTGCTCCGGGCGCAAGCGTACGGTGAAGTACTCGTCGGCGTCGTCGAGATCGACGGAGTCCCCGTCCGCGTCCACCAACGGCTGCTCGTAGTCCTTCCAGCCCCGCAGCCCGGTCTTCAGGCTGAACACGCGCTGGTAGCCCATCCGTTTCATATTGGCACCGGCCAACAGGCTGCGGTGTCCGGATCGGCACACGAGCACCACCTCACGGTCCCGCGCCTGAACCAGTTCCGGTACCGTATCCTCATAGTCCCATTCGCAGGCGGATTCCAGGATGCCGCGCGGAACGTTGATCGAGCCGTCGATGTGCATCACCTCGAATTCATAGGGTTCGCGCACGTCGACGACCAGCAGATCGGGATTGACCGCCCTCCTCTCCTCGAGATCCCAGGGGAGCAGCTCCGGGACGTCCCCGCAGCACTCGGTGACCAGATCCATGAACTTTTTCATTGCGTGATTCCCGTTTTAAATCAGGGGCAAAGCCGGTCGAGGTGCGGGAACAGATCCCGGGTCACCGGCTCCAGCGCGATGCGCAATCCGGACCCTACCGCGTCGGTATTACCGAAGATCGGGGCCAGCAGAGGTTCGCCGACCATCCCGAACACCAGCAGGCTCTCCAGGAGCTCGCGGTCACGCTCGGGCAACGCGACGTTCAATTCGCGGAATTCCCGGCACCGATCGGGTTCGGCAACGCAGTCGTCCATGCGCGCAGCATCCGCCACCAGCCCCTGCATGCTCCGGTGTCCGACCGGGCTCGGGCGTACGTCGACGAAATAGCTCTCCAGCGCCTCGAACAGGTGCACCACGACGCCCTGGTCGGTGCACTTCGACAGCGCGAACCGCACGGTGCCCAGGTAGGCCTGACCGGGCGCATCCAATATCCGGCGCAGCTGACCCGCGAACCGGTTGCCCTGCCGAGCGGCGTTGTCCAGCATGGGCGCGAGTTCCACGAAGCGCGGGTGGACGCCGGTGGTCTCCGGCAGGCTGTCCGGTACGGTTTTCAGGAAACCCACCCGGTACGCGCTCTTGCGCTGACCCTTCTTCCAGAGGTCCAGGCGCACAGGCTCGTCGATCAGCCCCGGCTGGAGCACCAGCCGCACGGACTCGACCATATGCGCGGGATCCTCCTCGTAGGCAAGGAACTCCACCAGGAAATCCGCGAGCACCCGGCCCATGCTGCCGTTCACCACCGCCTCGCGACGCAGCATCGCGCGGGCATGTTCCGAAGACTGCAACAGCCACCACGCCCGGCCGGCCAGTTCGTCCGTGAGCCCGCTTGCGTGGACCACCGCCGCCAGCGCCTCGGGCTCGCCCAGTTTCAGAAGCCCCGCAAGGCTCTCGTCACGCCCGTGCCCGACGCGTCGGGTCCAGCGCTTCAGGTAGGCCGGATAGCCATGCGGAACACCCAGCACCGCGCTGGAAATCACCTCACGGATCTGCCGCAGGTACTTTTCGTCGGCGCAGTTCGGGTTCAGCTGGATGCGCGCTTCGCCTCGCCCGGTCAGTGCGTGCACCGTCATCTTGCCTTCATCGATGCGCAGCGCGTGCAGATCCTGCTTCAGCAGCACGTTCAGGCGCAGACTGTCCTCGGAGGTAAGCATCGGCGTCAGTTCAGCTGGATGCGCTGACCCCAGGGCACCTTCGCCTTGCCCTTCACCAGCCAGATCACCGGGTAATGAGGCGGCCCTGCGGGAAACCGGCCCTCGGCATCGGTGAAATACACCAGCAGGTCCGGGTCGCGGTCCAGGGTGCTGCCCCATTCGAATACCGGCCGGAAGTCGGTCCCGCCGCCGCCCTTGAAGGACGCCGGGATTACCAGCGGCTCCCAGGCCTCGAACACCCACGGGCCGTCCGGGCTCAGGGTATCGTCACAGGCGTGCAGCACCACCCGTGCACGGATCTGGCCCTTGATCGCGTCGATCTCCGAGACGAACTCGAGCATTTCCTCGCCGGAGATCGAACCGCTGGTGTCCAGCGCAATCACCACGTCCAGCTGGTGGCTGCGCAGACTGGGCAGGATCGCGGGTTCGCCACGCCGTGACGAGGGCCTCGTGTAGCTGTAGTCGTCACGGGCCTGTGCGGTCATGTGGTGCGCGAGCAGCATGCGCCAGGGGAGCTTCGGCTCCAGCACGTGATCGACCAGCCGGGCGAGATCGCCGCTGAGCTTGCCCGCCTGCATCGCCTGTTGTGCCGCTCCGGCCAGCCGCTGCTTCCACTGCACCTCCAGTGTCTCGCGCTCCTGCGCACTCAGCGGCGGGGGTGCATGGGCACCCTCGCGGTCTTCGTCAACCCCGTCCTCGGGCTGCGCCTGCTCGTCGGTTTCCGTCTGCGGGCGCGGTGACTTGCCTTCGTCCTCGTCCTGCTCCTGATCCGGTGGCGGTGGCTGGTCGCCCTTGCCGCCCTGCTGCTCCTCGGGCTTGTCGTAGAGGTTCTCCTCGCGGCTCGAGTCGTTTTCGTTGTCGTGCAGCAGCGGGTAGATCTCTTCCGCGGTCATTCCCTCGTATTCGTGGCTGTAGAGGGCCCCGGGAGGTGCGGTCAGGCCATCGTGGATCAGGATCGGGTTGATCGCGAAGTCGCAGGCGAGATCCCAAAGGTGCTGGATCCGGTGGCCCCGGCGGGCGAAGTGCAGCAGCGCACAGTGCAGCGCCTCCTGCGCGAGCACGAACTGGGTTTCGGCCAGCGATAGATGCTCGATGTAGTCGGCGTTGTAATAGAGTTTCCGGGCGTCGGTGAAGGTCGTCTTGCACCAATCCGGCCGCGCCGGCTGCAGCGGCAGGCGCAGCACCAGCGCGCCCAGAAAAGGCTTGTCGATGATCAGGCGGGTGCGCGCGGCCGCCAGCTTCGTCTCGACGTCGAGCTTCAGCACGGCCGCGTTCCGCCCCTCAGCCCTCGTAGAGCATCAGGTCGGCGACCTGTTCCGACCAGTCGGCGAACTGCGGCACTGCGAACAGTTCGTCACCCAGCGCCCGATGCATGTCGGTCACCATCATGATGCCCATTTCGCGCTGCGGGAAGATGCCGGCATAGTTCAGGATGTGGCCCTGGACCGTCAGCGCATCCGGCGTGCCGCGCGCACGGATTGCGCGCCCGACCAGCGCCGCCGCCACCGCGTACTGGAGATCGATTTCCCGCGGCGGCGCGACCGGCTCCCCACGGACGATCGCGTCGAGGTCCGGCATCTGGTCGAGGTGCGCGATGAAGGCGTTGAGCTCGATTCCGGCCGCCTGCCCGACGCAGGCCTGCAGGGTGCCACTCAGCAGCTCGGGATAGTCCTCGAACTTCTGCAGGCCACGGTGTGCGAATTCCCAGGACCGCGGCGACGGGAACGCAACCGGGTTGTGTGCGGGGTCGAAATCGAACAACAGGTCCGGACGGAAGCGGATGAAGGCGATGATGCGGTCGTCGATGCCGCGCGAGTACGCCCAGGCCGCCCAGTCATCGACGTTCAAATCGACCTCGAAATGCGAAAACCGGTTCGCCAGCGGGGCCGGCATCGTGTACGTGACACCGCGATCACCCTGGCGGTTGCCGGCGGCAAAGATCGCCCAGCCCGGCGGGACTTCGTAGGCACCGAGACGGCGGTCCAGAATCAGCTGGTAGGCAGCGGCCGACACGCTCGGCGGAGCCGAGGTGATTTCGTCGAGAAACAACACGCCCGCGGGTCCCTGACGGTCCGCGTCCGGGAGCATTGCGGGCACGGCCCACTCGACCAGGTCGCCACTCTTGAACGGAATCCCGCGCAGGTCGGAGGGCTCCATCTGCGAGAGACGGATGTCGATCAGTGGCACCCGGTTGCGCTGAGCCACTTCCGCGATCATCTGGGACTTTCCGACGCCCGGCGGCCCCCACAGCATCACCGGTGTGTGGTGGCCCTCGCGGGTGCTCGCAAATTCGCGATCGAGCACTTGCAGCAAATGCGCTGGTCGCATCGCTCCTCCAATGGTGGTGATTATTCTTGTTCTCTGGGTAGGGCCGGCAGAACCGCCCCGCCCTGCCCTGTTGGCCCTGCTGAGTCGGCGCCCTGCGGCCGGACACCCAGGTGGCTCCGCCCCTTCAGGCGCGCTGTTTTGCGCGGCCAGCGCCCGAGACTACGGTTTTCAGCGGCTGATTTCCACTGAACCCGTGTCTGGGGTCCGGGAACCGTCCGGGGCGTCCGAACGCGACTGGACGGGCGCGCGGCTGCCCCAGGCCAGCAGCACGGGGGTCACCAACAGCGTCAGCGGAGTCGCGACCAGCAGTCCACCCGAGATCGCGGTGGCCAGCTGCACCCAGTACTGCGTGGATGGTGCCCCGATACTGAAGTCGCGACCGACGAAGTCCACGGTTACGCCCAGAACCATCGGCGTCAGGCCCAGTATGGTCGTGACCGTGGTCAATAGCACCGGGCGCAGCCGCTGGGCACCTGTGCGCAGCGCTGCGTCCACGGCCTCGAGTCCCTGCTGGCGTAGCCGGTTGAAGGTGTCGATCAGCACAATGTTGTTATTCACGACGATGCCGGCGAGTGCGATCACCCCCACACCGCTCATCACGATCCCGAAAGGTTCCTGCCGCAGCAACAACCCGAGCAGCACTCCCGACGTGGAAAACACGATCGCGGAGAGCACCAGCGCCGCCTGGTAAAGGCTGTTGAACTGGGTGACCAGGATCACCACCATCAGGAACACCGACAGCAGGAACGCCCAGCCGAGAAAGCGCGAAGCTTCCGCCTGCTCCTCCGCCTGCCCGCGGAAGCGCACGCGCACTTCTTCCGGCAGCGGGTCATCCGCGAGCGCAGCCTCCAGCCGACGGACCTGGTCGTCCACCAGCAGGCCCCGGGCCGCATCCGCGGAGATCGTGAAGGTTCGCTGCCCGTCCACCCGCTTGATGATTCCGGTCTTCGGGGCCGGATGGAACTCCACGAAGTTCACGATCGGTACCAGCCCGTACGCGGTCGGCACGCGCAGGTTCACCAGTTGCGCGAGGTTGCGTTCATCGAACGGGAAACGCACCCGGATATCGACTTCCTCGTCGGCATCATCGGGACGGTACCCGCCCAGCCGGATGCCCTGCGTGACCATCTGTACCGCGTTGCCCAGCAGGCTGATGTCCGCACCGTAGCGCGCCGCCTCGCGGTGGTTCACCTCGACGCGCAGTTCCACTCCGGGTAGCGAGCGGTCGTCCTCCACGTCCACGAAGCCGCCGATGCGGTCCATCAGGTCGCGCAGGTGAAGAACCGCATCGCCCAGGGCTTGGGTGTCGCGACCGGAGACTTCAACCTGGATTGGCTTGCCCATCGGCGGGCCGCCTTCCTGTTCCCGGAACTGGAGCACGATCCCAGGAAGGTCCGCGGTATCCTGGCGCAATCGTTCCAGAATCTCGGCGGCCGGGGGGCGGGCACGCCAGTCCAGCAATTCGAGCTGGATGATGCCGACCACGTCCTCTGCATAATCCGCCATCAGCCGTTGTCTGGCCACTCCGATGGTGCGGGCATACACGGTCTGGATCTCGGGCACGTTCAACATGCGCGCCTCGACCGCTCGTACGAGCTGGTCGGCCTCCCAGACGGAGAGGTCTCCCCGCGCCTGGACCTGCACCTGCGCGAAACGAGGCTCCACGTGCGGGAAGAACTCCACCCCGCGACCGAATTCCGCATAGGCCATATACACCGTAATCATCAGCATCACCGCCACGGCCACCGTCTGCCCCGGGTGGGCGATCAGCCTGCGCAGAAGCGCGATGTACCGCGCCGTGAAGCCATCCACCTGCGAGAAATCTCCACGTTCCGCCGCGAGGATGCGCTTCACCTGTTCCGGGCGGCTCGCGTCGCGGGCGCCGACCAGGCTGCCGAGCACCGGGATGAACAGAAGCGCCATCAGCAGCGACGCGCCAAGGGTCACCAGTACGGTGGCCGGCAGGTAGAACATGAACTCCCCGATCAGCCCGGGCCAGAACAGCATTGGCAGGAAGACCGCCAACGTGGTCGCGGTGGACGCGATCACCGGCCAAGCCATGCGGATCGAGGCGCGCTGGAAGGCCTCGCGTCGATCCAGCCCTTCCGCGAGATAGCGGTCCGCCTGCTCGACGACGATGATGGCGCCGTCCACCAGCATCCCCACCACCAGAATCAGGGAGAACAGCACCACGATGTTCAGCGTGAAGCCGAGCAGTTGGATCGCCAGAATCCCGCCCAGAAAGGCGCCCGGGATCGCGAGCCCGACCAGCCAGGACGAGCGGCCACCCAACGCCGCAACGATGGTCAGCATCACCAGCAGGATCGCTGTGATCACGTTGTTCTCGAGATCGCCGAGCAGGTCGCGGACGTCTTGCCCCATGTCCTGCAGGTAGTCCACGCGAACCGTCTCGGGCCAGTCCGCGGAAGCCGCATCGATCACTGCGCGGGCATCGGCCACGGTGTCGATGATGTTCGCGCCGACGCGCTTGCGGATCTCCAGCGCGATCGCCGGTTGGCCATTGACCCGCGCGAAGCCTTCCGGATCCATGAAACCGCGGCGTCCGGTGGCCACGTCACCGAAGGTGATCACCGTGCCCTGGTCGACCTTCACCGGCAGCTCGAGGACATCCTCCAGCGACTCGATCACCCCAGGCACTTTCAGCGTGACCCTGCCCGCGCCGGTATCCATCGCGCCGGCGGCCACCAGCCGGTTGTTGCGCTCGATCGCCTCGATCAGCTGCTGGTACGGCAGCTGGTAGGTCTCCATTACCAGCGGGTCCGCGATGACTTCGAGCACGTCTTCGCGATCTCCGCCGATGTGAACCTCCAGCACGCCGGGGAGCGCTTCCAGCCGATCACGGAGGTCGCGCGCGATACGAACCAGTGCCCGTTCGGGGACCGGGCCGGACAGCGTGGCCACCAGCACCGGAAAAAGCGACAGATCCACTTCCATCACCTGGGGCTCGTCAGTACCCGGAGGCAACTGGCCCTTCACGAGATCGACCTTTTCGCGCACGTCGGCCAACGCCTGCCGATTGTCATACCCGGCCTCGAAATCGAGACGTATCAGCGCGAAGCCCTCGCCTGCCTGGGCTCGAAGCTCCTTCAGGCCGCTTACCGGTTGCAGTTCGCGCTCGAGCGGCCGCACCAGCAGGCGCTCGCTATCCTCGGGCGAGATACCAGAATAGGTAACGGACACGAAAAAAATCGGGATGTCGATGTCCGGCGCCGCCTCCTTGGGGATCGTCAGGTAAGCGATGCCCCCGGCGGTGAGCATCAGCAGCAACAGGAGCAGCACGGTGCGGCTCCGGTCGATCGCCGCGCGGATCAGGAAGCTCATCGGAGGAGTCCCGGATCCTCCGTCAGGATCCGAACCGATTCCCCGGCGCTCACGAATCCCTGGCCAACGGTAATGATCCGCACGGTCTCCGGCAGCCCGCCGACCCACAGGCCCTCGCTGTCGGCACGCATCGGATCGATCGGGTGAAACGCGACCCGATCTTCGCCCTCGATGATCTTGATGCCCAGGCGACCATCGGGATCGAGGGTGACTAGCGCGGGCGAAATCCGGTGGGCCTTCACCTCCTCGACCGGAATCCGGACCTGCACGCTGGTGCCCGAGGGAAGGCTGCGCCCCGGATTCGGAACCTCGATCTCCACCCGGAATGTCCGGGTGGCGGTGTCGGCGCGTGCAGACACATGCCGGATCACACCTTCCCGCACCTGCCCGTCACCAAACTCGATTTGGGCCAGGCCGCTCCGCTGCACCCGGTGAATGCTGTGCTGAGGCACTTGCACCGTCGCCTTCAGTGGGTCGTTTTCGACAATCTCGATGACCGGATCACCAACAGCCACGTAATCCCCCACCTCGGCATGGCGCCGGTTGAGCACGCCGGCGATCGGGGCCCGGATGTCGGTTCGGTCAATATCCAGACGAACCGACTCCAGTTCAGCCCGGGCCGCTTCGAGCTCGGCGAGAGCGGTTTCCACCCGGAGCTGCGCCTGGAACCCTTCTCGCGCAAGCTGCTCCGCCCCACGATGATCGGTTTCGCGTCCTTTAACGGCCGCCTCGGCTCGGCGCAAACGGGCCTTACGATCGTCCATCCCGATCCGCGCAACCGTGCTGCCCACGTGTACGGCTTCTCCCAGCGCGACCGGCGTCTCCACCAGGCGACCCGCGGTTTCCGCGCGAACCGTCACCTGTTGATCCGGAAGAACCTCACCCTGCAGAGTGACCAGACGTTGTACCGGTTCCGCTTCGCTCAAACGCACCGCTACAGTCGGCACCGGAGGATCTGGCCGCGCCTCGATGGATGGCGGCTCGCGGCTCAGCACCCCGGTCGCGACCCAGAGCACCAGCAGCAGGGCCAGTCCCACGATCAGCAGGGTCGAGCGGTGGCGCTGTAACACGGGTACGACGCGCATGAAAGGAGGATAAACCATCTGCGCTAAGGGGAGCAGCGCGAAAAGAGAGGTTGCGGTCCGGGCACTATACCGGCCGGACCATGCGTCCAGGGGGGATCACCCGCGGTACGGCGGGATCGACGAGAGCACCCATCCACGCAAAGAAAAGGGGCGCCCCTCTTGATCGAGGCGCCCCAACAAGGAAGACGCGTTAGGCAATCAAACTAATCGAAGATGAGAACAGAATGATGGCAGGTTGACCTGGACCAGGCTCTCAGCCGCCCATGCCCGCCATGCCGCCCATTCCACCCATTCCACCCATTCCACCCATTCCGGACATGCCGCCCATTCCGGTTTGCGGGAAGAAGTAGATCTGTCCTTCCGGTGTGATCCGGAAATAGCCGGACATCCCACTCATTCCGGACATGCCGCCCATGCCGCCCATGCCGCCCATTCCGGACATGCCGCCCATTCCGTGCATGCCCTGCATTCCCTGCATGCCCTGCATGCCGGCCATACCACCCATACCGGACATACCGCCCATGCCGCCCATGCCGGTCATGCCAGTCATGCCGGCCATGCCACCCATGCCGGACATACCGCCCATGGTGCCAGGTGCATAGCTCCACTGGGTACAGATCCAGCCAGGCCCGCCCAGACCGCCGGCCATCCCTGCCATGCCACCCATGCCGGCCATACCGCCCATGCCGTGCATACCCTGCATCCCGGCCATACCGCCCATGCCGTGCATCCCCTGCATCCCGGCCATGCCGCCCATGCCGTGCATACCCTGCATGCCAGCCATACCGCCCATGCCGTGCATACCCTGCATGCCAGCCATGCCGCCCATGCCAGCCATGCCGCCCATACCAGCCATGCCGCCCATACCAGCCATGCCGCCCATGCCGGTCGCGTCGGCGGGTATCCATACCCACTGACCACCCATACCACTCATGCCGGCCATGCCACCCATGCCCGACATGCCGTCCATACCGGCCATGCCGCCCATTCCGGCCATGCCACCCATGCCCGACATGCCGTCCATACCGGCCATGCCGCCCATTCCGGCCA
>PULL01000030.1 GCA_003550945.1 Thioalkalivibrio sp.
GGTCTTGCCACCAAACTGCGCGTTTTCGTCATGGCGGAGGCTGGCCGCCAGGTCGTGCACGCCGATCTGGCCTTCTACGATGGTGTAAGCGCCGACGTTGTACCGGGACGCTTCGGCAAACGCCTCGCTGCTGCGCACGCTGTCTTCATAGGCGTCGATACCTGCCAGCAGCAGCCAGCCGTTGTCTAGGCGGATCGTGTTCTGCCAGTCCGCCATGTCGCGGCGAGTGTCAAACCGGGATGTTCTGTCTGCCAGCGTACCGCCTTCAAACGACGAAAGCTCATCGCGGGATTGCGACAGGGTGAGTTGGGTATCCCAGTTCGGAGTCAGTGTTGTCCGCAGCCCGCCGCGGAGAGCCGACTGGGTGTAATCGCTGTAGGCCGGCGAATATGCGATCGGGAAAAACGTGGAGGTATCGGGGTCGAAGATGAACTCATCCGAGTCGAATTCCGTTCGCCCTTCCGAATACAAAACACTGCCAAATAGCTCCAAGCCATTGTCGAGTCGGTGCCGGATTTTTCCCGACACCGAGGTGTTGTCATAGCCATCTCGGTCGTTGTCGCCGACCCCGGTCAGTACGTCGATGCCATCGGTGTCAAAGTGGCTTGCCGACAGGCCGTATCGCGTAGCCGCCGTGCCGCCGGCAACACCAGCCCCGAATTCGCGGGTATTGAAACTGCCGCCGCCGACAAAGGCGTTCACCCGCGGTGGCCCCTCGCGTCCCTCGCGGGTGAAGATCTGGATCACGCCGCCGAGTGCGTCGGAGCCGTAGATGCTGCTGCGCGGGCCGCGCACAATCTCGATCCGCTCGATCTCCGAGGGCGGGAGGTACTGCCAGGCCGGTGCGCCCGTGGTCGCAGAGCCCATGCGCACGCCATCGACGAGCAGCAGCGTGTGGTTCGAGTTGGTGCCGCGCATGAACACGCTGGAGACCTTGCCAAAGGGTCCATTTTCGGCGACGCCCAGGCCGGCGCGGCCCCGAAGCAGGTCGGTGAACTGCTGGGGCTGCAGCCGTTCGATTTCCTCGCGCTCGATCACAGTGACCGAGGACAGCGTCTCGTCGACCGTCTGGGCGGTACGCGTCGCGGTGACCACGATGGGAGCGAGGGTTTCGACGGCGTGGGCGCTGGTTGCCGCCAGGCATGAAATGAACAGTAACGTCCGGGAGAAACGAACCCGGGAAGAGCCGGGGTGTTGCATGGTTGCCCTCCGCAAGCCAAGGTGTGGCTGAGGCGGGCAGAGCAAAGCGAATCGCAACAGGCGACAGCGCCTGCCGGAATCCGCCAGACGGCCCACCGCAGTCTGGTTAACACCCTTCAGGCCGGTCTCCGGGCTTGAGGAACATCGTGGCGGGCCGCGATGCGCCGGGATGCCTTCCCGCGCCAGGAGCGCAGTGGCTTCCATCCCGTCCAGCCCCGGGCGGGTCTTTACAGCCCGGGACTTCCTCTTACCGTTGCGGGGGCAGCGCAGGATTCTCACCTGCTTCCCGTTTCATCCCGCGCCCATCAGCATTGGGGCGGGACACCTGAAAGGTCACTGCTGCCGGGCTGTTGCCGGCAGACTCGATCGCGCTCATTCCCATGAACGCGGTAAGGACATTACTCTTTCCGCGGGGCATTCGCAACCGGGATTCCACGACGGATGACGGCCTGTGGCCTTTTCCGCCCTGACGACCATCAGGGTGGCGCGGTAGGGTGGAAAAGCGCAGCGCCATCCGCAGAAACGCCTCGGAACGTCCCCGCGGCAGTTGGACTTTGTTACCCTACGCTGCTCCCGCCATTCCCGTTTTTGCGAGCCGTCCAATGAGCGTCTGCACCCGATTCGCCCCGAGTCCCACTGGCTACCTGCACATCGGCGGAGCCCGCACGGCGCTGTTCTCTTGGCTTTTCTCCCGCCACCACGGGGGCGAGTTCGTGCTGCGGATCGAGGACACGGACCGGGAGCGCAGCACCACCGAGGCCGTGAACGCGATCCTGGAGGGCATGGCCTGGCTCGAACTCAGCTACGACCGCGGCCCGTTCTACCAGACCGACCACTTCGACCGTTACCGCGAGGTGATTGAGCGGTTGCTGGCCTCGGGGCACGCCTACCACTGCTATTGCACGCGCGAGGAACTCGAGGTGATGCGCACGGAGCAGATGGAGCGCAAGGAGAAGCCCCGCTACGACGGCCGTTGCCGGCATCGCACTGAGCCGCGCGAGGGAGTGCTGCCGGTAGTGCGCTTTCGCACGCCGGAGGAGGGCGTGACCATCGTCGACGACATGGTGCGTGGCAAAGTCGCGTTCCAGAACAGCGAATTGGACGACCTGATCATCGCACGCTCCGACGGCACGCCGACCTACAACCTCACCGTCGTGGTCGACGACATGGACATGGACATCACGCATGTGATCCGTGGCGACGATCACCTGAACAACACGCCTCGGCAGATCAATATCCTGAAGGCGCTGGGCGTCGAGCCGCCGCGGTACGGGCATCTGCCGATGATCCTCGGTCCCGACGGCACAAAGCTCTCCAAGCGTCACGGCTCGGTGTCGGTGATGGTCTACCGCGAAGAGGGCTATCTGCCCGAGGCATTGCTGAATTACCTGGTCCGGTTGGGGTGGTCTCACGGCGATCAGGAAATCTTCACACTGGACGAGCTGGTAAGCCTGTTTGACATAGCCGACGTCAACCAGTCGGCATCGGCCGTAAACCCCGAGAAGCTCCTCTGGCTGAACCAGCACTACATCAAGTCGCTGGACCCCGATCACGTGGCACGCGAGTTACGTTGGCACCTTGGGCGGATCGGGATCGACCCCGCGGAGGGACCCGACCCCCGTGCAGTGGTGCTCGCCCAGCGCGATCGCTGCAGAACCCTGCGGGAAATGGCCGAGTCCAGCGCGTATTTCTACCGTGAGTTCTCGGACTACGACGAAAAGGCCTTCCGGAAGAATCTCAATCAGGACACCCTGCCGGTCCTGCAGGCGCTGCGCGACGGCTTCCGCGCGCTGGGTGCATGGGAGAAGGAGTCCCTGCACCAGGTCGTGCTGCGCACCGCCGAGGTGCTGGACCTGAAGTTGGGCAAGGTGGCTCTCCCGCTGCGCGTTGCGCTGACCGGGGGTACCGCTTCGCCGTCGATCGACGAGACTCTGGCACTGGTGGGGCGGGACCGTACCATTGCCCGTATCGAACGCGCCCAGGCAAAGATTTCGGCAGATGCGGCTTGACAGGTTTCGGGACCATGGGTACATTGCGCGCTCGCCTTCAGGGGCCATAGCTCAGCTGGGAGAGCGCCTGCATGGCATGCAGGAGGTCGGCGGTTCGATCCCGCCTGGCTCCACCAAAAGGCGAAGCGCGAGAAGGCTATGCACAAGTTCGGGATGATTTCCCTATACCTGGGCCTGGTGCTCGGAGCCATCGGACTGGTCGGTGGTTTCGGTCTGATGTTTGCCGGAAGCGACACGTGGGCGAAGCCCCTGATCGCAATGGTTCCCATCGGCTTCTTGCTGATGTTTACCGGAGTTGTAACGACCCTTCTGCACAGTCCCGCCGACGGGACCGAGTCGAAAGGTCCCCCCAAGTAGTACCGCAGTAAGACGCTGCCTCTGCGTCCCCATCGTCTAGAGGCCTAGGACACCGCCCTTTCACGGCGGCGACCGGGGTTCGAATCCCCGTGGGGACGCCATCTTTTCAAGCACTTAGAA
>PULL01000244.1 GCA_003550945.1 Thioalkalivibrio sp.
GCATCCAGACTGAGCTTCAGGTCGAGCAGCTGGTCGATGTTGCCGCTCGCGCTGAGCCGGTTCGCGCCCATGCCGAGATCCAGCCGGTCGATCTGAACCCGCTCGCCGGTCAGCGCCACCGAGGCGACACCGTCCAGCGGTTGATCGCGAAGGATTCCGCTCAGTTCGGTCAGTTCCACCTGGGCCCGAAGTTCATCTTCGGGGGGCAATGCGCCCTGGCTGCGCAGATCGAGCGCCAGCCTGCCGGGGAGATCCGCGAGCATCACGCCCGGGTCGATGTCCCGGCCGGAGGCGTGCAGGTCCCATGCGATCCCGTTGGCGTAGGACACCTGGCCGGTGACGGTGAGCAGACCGTCACCCGGCAGGACGACGGCAAGTCGCCGGATGTCAACCTCTTCCATGGAGCCAACGAGTCTCGCTTCCGCCTGGACCGGCGGCAGGTCGTCGACTTGAAGACCGGTGAGCGCCTCGAGTGTCCAGTCGTCGAGTCCGCCTCGCAGTGTGAGTTCACCGGCGTCGATCGCGATCAGCGTGTCGGGCTCGAGCCGGTAGTGGAACGGGGTCCAGCGATTTTCCATCGCGATCTGCGGGCTTGCCAGCAGGTCTTCCAGCAGCAGCTGTGTGTCCAGTGCGACACCTGCCTCCAGCCGGTGCGTGACCCGCAGGGGTCCGCGCACATTGCCTTCCGCCGTCAGGGCGCCCTCGGCGTGCAGGGCGTCGAGGCCCTTCGCCGCCGCCTCTGGCAATGCGAAGCGCCAGTGTCCGTCGAGTCGCAGCGGGTAGTCGCCCGCGGGCCGCAGCTCGGCATCGAGACCGGCCTCGATGTCCAGCATCTCCAGCTGCAGGTCGGCCACGCGCAGGGTCTTTGCGTCGGCTTCGAGCCGCAGCGCGAGGCGGTCCAGCTCCAGCAGCGGCTCTCCCGCGCGGAGCAGTTGCAACTCGGTGAGGCTGAACCGCTCCAGCACCACCCGCAGCGGGATCTCGATGGCCTCGGGCAGTTCGGGAGGTACCGCAGGCTCCGGTGGCTTCGGCTCGGCCGCCGGGAGATCCACCCGCGCGCCGTCCAGGGTCAGTTCGCGAATGCGCAGCGTGAGCTTCAGCAAGGGCAGCGCATCCACCTGGATGCGACCGTGGGTCAGGCCTACGCGGGTGCCGTCGGCATCCAGCTGCAATCCCTTCAGCGACAGCCCGCGGAACAGCGTGCCTTCCACCGCTTCCACGCGGAATTCAACCGGGGCGTGGCGTTCGGCCTGTTCAACCAGCCAGCGGGTGCCCTGTTCGCTCGTTACCAGCGCGACGGCCCCGGCGAGTGCGAGCAGACACAGGATCAGGATCCAGCCCAGCACACCAAAGAGGATACGCAGCAGGAGCATCAGAGGTCCGGCCCCATCGTGAAGTGAATACGGAAGCTGTCTTTCGAGTCGGGGGCGTGCGCGACATCGAAGCGGATCGGTCCAACCGGGGAACGCCAGCGGATGCCGACACCACCGCCGCCTTTCAGTTCGTAATCATCGAAATCGTTGAAAGCGTTGCCGGCGTCCAGGAAAACCGCGGCGGCCCAGTTCCCCTGTCCGATCGGGTGATCGTATTCGATGCTGCCAACCAGCAGGTGGCGTCCGCCGATCACGTTGCCGTCATCGTCGGTTGGCCCCAGCCGCTGGAAGCCGAAGCCCCGCACGCTGGTGTCCCCGCCGGCGAAGAAGCGCAGCGAGCTCGGCAGTTGGTCCACGCTGACGCCGCCGGTCACGCCGGCCTCGCCGCGCAGGATCAGACGCCCGGTGCCGAGGCCGGTGATGAACTTCGCGTTCCCTCGCACCTGCGCGAAGGAGAAACTCGACGCGAGGGCTTCCGATGCGCCCTGACCGAGGATGTCGATGCGGTAGCCGTTGCGCGGGTACAGGGGGTCGTCGGCCTCCGTACGGCTGATGCGGTACGACGGGATCAACAGCCTGGAGATGTCGCTGACGTCGCCGACGGTGAAGTCTTCGTATTCGTAGCGGATACCCTGAGTGGTCCGCCAGCCGGACGGATGCTGCTGGACCCGGTTGGCGCCGATCTGGAAGCGCTCGGATTCGCTGGTGTCCGTGTCCTCGGTGCGGTAACTGGTGAACAGCCTGAGGCTGTCGTTCAAAGGGTCGGCCAGCGGGATGTCGTAACTGAAGCCGATGCCCGAGCGCTTCTCCGAGAGTTCGAGTTCCGCCTCGTAACGGTGCCCACGCCGGTTCGCGTAGCGGCGGTCGAGAACCACGCCAAGGCGTGGCCCGATGTCGGTGGAATATCCGAGGCGTATTTCGTAGGCGGTTCGCTTGCGCGGTTCCACTTCCGCCAGGATGGGGATTTCACCGTCTTTCCTCTCGTCGAGCAGCGGCCGCACCCGCACCGCCTCGAAATAGCCACTGTCGCCGAGGTTGCGTTGAAGCTGGATCAGCTGGCGCGAACTGTAGGGTTCGCCGCGCTCGAAGGGAAACAGCCGTGCGACGAACTCGTCGCGCAGAATGTCCTGCTCCAGCGTGATCTCGCCGAACCGGTAACGCTGTCCGCTGTCCAGATGCAGGCTGATCCGAGCCTCGCTGGTTTCCGGGTCGACCAGCAGTCGGCTCTCGGTCAGTTCGGCGTCGAGGTAGCCACGGTCCGACGCAACGCGCAGCAGGCGGGAGCGCAGTTGGTCATGCGCGTCGTGGCGCAGAGGATCGCCGGGTACGACGCCGGGATCGGAGATGATCGCGATGAAGGCAGGATCGGTCTCCCCCTGACCGGTGACCCGGACATCGACTTCGCTGATTCGGACCACAGGCCCCGGGTCCACCTTGACCATCAGGTCCCAGCAGGTGTCCGTGCGCGCGATGCTGATGTCCAGTTCGGGTCGGTAATGCCCCAGCGCGCGCAGGGCCTGGCGGACCCGGTCTTCGGTTGTGCGGCGAATGCCACGTTCACGGAAGCCTGGAAGTTCGCATTCGTAGCGCGCCATCGGCACGAAAGCCCGGATGTTCTGGCGTTGCTCGTCCGTGCCTCCGTCGATGCGCAGACGCGGGGCTTCGTCGGCTGCGGCGGGCATTGCCAGGCCCAGCATTCCGGCGAGGGTCCAGGCGGCGAGCCGCGGCCAGTGTGCTGGAGACGTTTGTTTGTTTAGGTTGTGGTGCCGGTGAGTCATCGAAGCCCGTGTGCGGGAATGGAGCAGGCGCGTCCGACGGATAGCACGCGGCCGGCCTAGACCTGCTGTTCGCCCAGGAACCGCTGCCGGGAATCGTCGCCGACTCCTGGGGTCGCATTCCGTCCTGCCGGCCGGGGCGACGTGGAGGTCACGGTCTCCGTTATACGGCGGTTGGCAGAGTTGGGACGCGGATCTCGCCGCCACCGCTCTTACGAGCTCTGACCACCGACCCTGTGGATGATTCAGAGTCAGCGGTTACGGCAATGGACGGCCGTCTTCACGGAGCGCAGTCCTGGGACGTGGGAAAGGGCTGTGCGGGCGGCGTGTGCGCAAGTGTAGCCGGCGCCGAGTGGCCCAGGCCGGGGTGCCCGGCATGGGCCTCCCGTTCGCAAGGGTGAGGGTTTCCAGGCTACAGAAACGGGTCGGCGCCTTCAGGCGCGACTGTCGCCCCGTGGGAAGACCACCAGATGGGAAAAGTTAAGCCGCAGTCTCACGTGATCCGAAATCACGAAATTGTCGTGGCTCGGTGCGAC
>PULL01000072.1 GCA_003550945.1 Thioalkalivibrio sp.
CCATGGGTATCTTTGACTACTTCCGCTCTCCGAAGCCCAAGTCGGCCTCGGTGGCCAAGGAGAGGCTGCAGATCATCGTCGCTCGGGAGCGCGCGCATCGCTCGGGTCCCGACTATCTGCCGGCGCTGCACCGCGAGATTCTCGCGGTGATCCGCAAGTACGTGCACGTGGACGATGAGGCCGTGCAGATGAACCTCCAGCGCGAAGGCGACTGCGAGGTTCTCGAGCTGAACATCACCCTTCCCGAGAAGGACTGACGCACCAGCTGCCGCAATCAGGCGGCAAGGCGCTCAGCGCCTCAGGAAGCGCAGCCAGGCCCAGATGTTGAGCAGACTCATCAGGGACTGCGCGACGTAGGTGTACGCGGCGGCCTTCAGTATGCGTTCCGCGTGCTGGTAGTCGGTGTCGTACAGGTAGCCGCCGTCGCGCAGGATGGGCATGGCCCGGCTGAAGCTGGCATCCAGTTCAGTCGGCAGCGTCACCAGGTGGACGATCGCCGCCAGCCCCATCGACAACAAGCCCGCGAGCAGAAACATCGCGCCCGGTGCCGGGTGCCGCGTGATGATCGTGATCACCGGGATCGCGAGCATCAGGAAGGCGCCCAGGCGTTGCCCGCTGGCGGCCCAGCGCACCAGTTCGCCGCGCAGGCGCAGGGGCGCATAGCCCTCCGCGTGCTGTATCGCGTGCCCCACCTCGTGTGCGGCGACTGTCACCGCAGTCAGTGAGCGCCCGTGGTAGTTGCCCTCGGAGAGCCTCACCGCCCTTGCTTCCGGGTCGTAGTGGTCGCCCTGCGCTTCGGCAACCTCCACCGATACATCGTGCATGCCCCGCTGGTTCAGCAGGTGCCGTGCAAGTTCGCTGCCGGTGCCTCCGTAGCGGTCGGCCGGCTGGCTGTACTTTTCCATGGTTCTGCGCACCCACCAGCCAGGTCCGTAGGTGACCAGGAAGATCAGTGGAATCAGGATGATCAGGAGCCGTGCCATGTTTTCCAATCTAGCCGATTCGGCGGCTATCCGCCGTTTCCCGCGACTGCCCCGGGGGATGTTTCTGCGAGGGGCATGGTCACGTCCCGCGCAGGGCGGAGGGCGTTGCGGGGCTGGGTCCGAGTTGGAGTGGTTCGAGCCAGCCCGGGCCGAGCTGGTTCATCTGGCGTTCGATCCAGCGCGCACGCTGGAGAAGATGGCTGGACGGTCGGGCGGGAGTGTGCAACCGCGGGTTGGGCAGCGCCGCCGCGAGCAGCGCCGCCTGCTCCCGGCTCAGCTGGCGGGCGGGAATGCCGAAGTGATACCGGGCGGCGGAGTCGATGCCAAAGATCCCCGGCCCCCACTCGGCGACATTCAGGTAGACCTCCAGGATGCGCGCCTTCGGCCACAGCGTCTCGATGGCTGCGGTGAAACCGGCCTCCAGCAGCTTGCGCGCGAAGCTCCTGCCGTGCCACAGGAACAGGTTTTTCGCGGTCTGCTGGCTGATGGTGCTCGCGCCGCGCAGTCGCGCTCCCTGCCGGTGCGCGTCCACCGCCTGCCGGATCGACAGCCAGTCGAAGCCGCGGTGCTGCGGGAAGCGCTGATCCTCGGCCGCGATCACCGCCAGCGGTACGTGGCGTGGAAGATCGTCGATGCGTTGCCAGCTGTGGCGCAGCGACGGCGGCGTCGGGCCCGACGCGGGGCTCAGCATGTACATGGAATAGGGCGGGTCGACCCAGCGCAGCAGCAGGATCAGCAGAAACAGGAGCGCGAGCAGCAGGGCCAGCGCGAGCAGCACGGCGCGCAGCAGCCGTCTCCAGAGTGGCGGCCGTCTGCCGCGCCGTGGCCGTCGGGTGCGCCGTCGGGAGCGGAAGCGGGTCATCGCGCCATTTTGCCAGAGCTGCACGGAGGCTTTGCGGCATTCCGGCAACATCCGGGTGAACTTCGCCCACGACCATGGGCCGAAACGGGGGTGTGCCCGATCCACGCAGGCAGGAGGGAAGCTCATGTCGGAACCGGAAGCGATTCAGGCCCCGAGCATCGATCCAGAGGAGGTTGCGCGCTACCAGCGGCTCGCAGAAACCTGGTGGGACGAGCACGGGCCGTTCTGGCCACTGCACCTGCTCAACCGGGTGCGTACCGGCTGGATTGTCGAGCATCTGGCGCGTGACCTGGGGCGGGATCCCGCCGGCCCGGAGCCGCTGGCCGGTCTGCGCATGCTCGATATCGGCTGCGGCGGCGGCATCCTGTCCGAGAGCATGGCCCGGCACGGGGCGGAGGTGCTCGGAATCGACGTGACCCCGCGCAACCTGATCGTGGCCCGACAGCACGCCGAGGGCAGCGGTCTGGACATCGGTTACCGTCACGTGGCGCTCGAGAGTCTGCCCGAAGACGGATTCGACGTGGTCTTGAACATGGAGGTGATCGAGCACGTGCTTGACCCGCAGAACTTCCTGAAGCGCTGCATGGAGAAAGTGCGCCCCGGCGGCTTCCTGGTCCTCGCGACCCTGAACCGGACGCTCGCGGCCTATATCGCCGGGATCATCGGCGCCGAGTACCTGTTCCGCCTGCTGCCGCGCGGCACGCATCAGTGGCGCCGCTTCGTGCGCCCGCGCGAACTGACACGGCCGTTGGACGCCGCGGGCTGGCAGATCGTCGCGCGATCGGGGGTGGCGGTGAACCCCCTGCGGCGGCGCATGCGCCTCACCCGCTACGAAGGCATCAACTACATGCTGATGGCGCGCGCGCCGGACGCCCGTTGAGCATCGACCCGAAACCTGGAGGAATCCCATGGACTATCTTCCCTACCGCTTCACCACGCCGACCGGCGATGCGATCTCGTTCGAGTTCGAGCTGCATCCGCAGACGGGCTCAGCGACCCGCGTCCACCAGTTGCTGGACCGAGTTCTGCACACCCTGAACCACGAGATCGCGATCCTCGGCGAAACGCACAACGGCGACCTGCTGCAGGCACTGGCGATGGCCATCGCGGTTCGCACCGAGATGATCCCGGCCAACCCGGAGCTGAAACAGGACCTCGCGCGCAACGTGCTGGAACAGGCACTGCGCTCGCTTCAGCACGCTCGCCACGACGCGATACAGGCCGGGCACGCCTGAACTGGCAACGCCTTCCAGCCCAAGTTTTCCGAACCTGACAGCCACGCATTGCCTCCCCTCTCCCGCTTGCGGGTGAGGGGCCGAGGGTGAGGGCTGGGGCCGTCGTCGCACGCCCTCCCCAGTGCTCCCTCGCAAGCGCGGGCGGGGCGTTCCTCGTCCGGGGTGGCTGACTTCAAGGGCCGTTTGCCAATGCCCCGTGTCTGGCGAGCCGCGCCGCGCCGTGAGCGGCCTGTTCGTGTGCAGCCTGACGGACCGGGACGCCAAGGATGCGTTCCCGGATGGCGGTCCACTGCGGGTTGGACGATCCGCCGCCGACGCTGACCACCTCGGTGATTTCGGGCGCCCCGAGTTCCCGCAGCCGCTGGTAGCCGGCCGCCTCGATGCTCGCGATGCCTTCCAGAATTCCGTGCAGGAAGAGCGCATCGTCCTGCGGCCGCGGAGCCAGGCGCGGCGGTAGCACCGGATCACTGACCGGGAACCGTTCGCCGGGCCGGTTCAGCGGGTAGTAGTCCAGGCCCGAGGCACAGCACGGGTCGATCCGGGCGCCAAGGGTTCGAATCTCCTCCGGGGTGAAA
>PULL01000116.1 GCA_003550945.1 Thioalkalivibrio sp.
AGCGCGGAGTCGATATCCATCAGCCGCGTGTCCGTTGCCTGATTCGCCAGAATTTCGGCATTCACCTGCGCCTCGATGCTGCGCAGCTGCTCCGGGGTCACCGCTTCGAAATGCGCGAAGTCGAAGCGCAGGCGGTCCGCATCGACCAGCGACCCTTTCTGCTGAATGTGGGGCCCAAGCTGATCGCGCAGTGCCTTGTGCAGCAGGTGGGTCGCCGAGTGGTGCCTGCGGATCGCTTCGCGGCGCGGCCCGGCCACCGACGCGCGCAGGGACATCCCGACCTCGAGGTGCCCGGCCCTGACCTGCCCCACGTGCAGGTGCGCATCGCCCTGCTTGCGGGTATCAGACACTTCGAAGCGGATACCGGATGCCATCAGCGAGCCCACGTCGCCGACCTGCCCACCCGACTCGGCGTAAAACGGGGTCCGATCGAGCACCACGATGCCTTCCTCGCCGACATCAAGGGCTTCCACCGGGCTTCCATCCCGAAGCAGCGCGACCACAGTCCCTTCGTCGTCGAGCCGGTCGTATCCCGAAAACTCGGTGCGGACATCCAGCGCCTCCGCGTCCGCCGCACCCATGGTGAAGTGGCTCGCGGCGCGCGCGCGGCTGCGCTGCACCTCCATCGCCTTCTCGAATCCGTCGAGGTCCAGTTCCAGCCCACGCTCCCGCGCAATGTCCCCGGTAAGGTCCACCGGGAAACCGTAGGTGTCATAGAGCAGGAAAATGGTCTCCCCTGGAATCGTGGAACCCTCGAGTCGCCCGAGATCTTCCTCCAGGATTCGAACCCCTTTTTCAAGGGTTTCGTGAAACTTCATTTCCTCTTTTCTGAGAACCTGCTTCAGGTTTTCCTGCCCTTCGGCCAGCTCCGGGTAGGCATCGCCCATCGTCGCGACCAGCGCCGGAATCAGCCGATGCAGGAAGGGTTTCGAACAGCCGAGCTTGTGACCGTGCCGGGAGGCGCGCCGGACGACCCGGCGCAGCACGTAGCCACGGCCTTCATTGCCCGGCATCACGCCGTCGAGAATCAGGAAGGCGATCGAGCGGATATGGTCCGCAATCACCCGCAGCGACGCGGAGTCGAGATCCTCCTGCGTACCAACAGCCTCGGCCGCCGCCTTGATCAGGTCCTGGAACAGGTCGATCTCGTAATTGGAATGCACACCCTGCAACACCGCCGCGAGGCGTTCCAGACCCATGCCGGTGTCCACCGAGGGGTGCGGCAGCGGGGTCAGTTTGCCATCGCTGTCGCGGTCGTACTGCATGAACACCAGGTTCCAGATCTCGATGTAGCGGTCCCCGTCTTCTTCCGGGGTTCCCGGCAACCCGCCCGCCACCGAGGGACCGTGGTCATAGAAGATTTCGGTGCAGGGGCCGCAGGGCCCGGTGTCGCCCATCTGCCAGAAGTTGTCCGAGCCGCCGCCCGGCTTGTCACCGATCCGGATCACGCGCTCGGGTTCCACGCCAATGTCGTCGATCCAGACCGAGTAGGCTTCGTCGTCGGTCTCGTACACCGTGACCCACAGGCGGTCGGCCGGTATGCCGATGGTTTCGGTGAGGAACTCCCAGGCATAGGCAATCGCTTCGCGCTTGAAGTAGTCGCCGAAGCTGAAGTTGCCGAGCATCTCGAAGAAGGTGTGGTGGCGCGCAGTGTAGCCGACGTTTTCGAGGTCATTGTGCTTGCCGCCGGCCCGCACGCACCGCTGACTGCTGGCCGCACGGGTGTACGGGCGCTTCTCCCGCCCAAGGAAGACGTCCTTGAACTGCACCATGCCGGAATTGGTGAACAGCAGTGTCGGATCGTTGCCCGGGACCAGGGGGCTCGAAGGCACCTCGACGTGCCCGTTTCGCACGAAGAAATCGAGGAATCTACGACGGATTTCTGCGCTTTTCATGAAAGTCCGGTGCATGTGTTGCGGAAAGGCACAGGGTACCACGCAGATGCAACACTTGGGTGCATTTCACCCCTGTTCCTGCACGCTTTCCGCCCAGCCAGCAAGTGCGCGACGCGCCACTCCCGGGGGGAATCCGCGCTGCGTCAGATGACGCAGCATGCGCGCGGTTTCAGTGGCGTCCTGCGGTGGCGTCCGGAAGTGCCGACGCACCTGCCGAACCGCCCGTTCGACCCAGTCGTCATCCAGTTCCGCGAACGCCTGCGCGACCGCCGGACCCTCGACACCGTGCTGCGCGAGCTCCGCACGGATGCGCAGTTCGCCATAGCCCTGCTCGGCTCGGTGCCGGGCCAGCGAGCCCGCGAAGCGGGCGTCGCTGAGGTAACCTTCCTGCCGGGAACGGTCGAGTGCAGAGCCGATCAGGGACGCGGCGAACCCACGCTGTTCCAGCTTGCGCCGAAGCTCCAGCGCACTGTGCTCGCGGCGCGCGAGCAGGCGCAGCGCGGCCGCATAGGCCGCGTCCGGGTCATCCTTCTGCGCTTTCCGGCTCGGCGGCCGCATGCTGGCGGTTGGGCAGGTAAATCGCCCGCAGCTTCTGCTCGATCTCGTTCGCGAGTTCCGGGTTTTCCTTCAGGAACTGGCGGGCGTTTTCCTTGCCCTGCCCGATGCGTTCCCCGTTGCAGCTGTACCACGCCCCGGCCTTGTCGATCAGACCCTCCTTCACGCCCAACTCGAGCACTTCGCCCAGCCGCGAAATACCTTCGCCGTAGAGGATCTCGAAATGGGCCTCCTTGAACGGCGGCGCCATCTTGTTTTTAACCACCTTCACGCGGGTCTCGTTCCCGATCACCTCGTCGCCGCGCTTGATCGCGCCGATGCGACGGATGTCCATCCGCACCGAGGCATAGAATTTGAGCGCGTTACCGCCTGTCGTGGTTTCCGGACTCCCGAACATTACCCCGATCTTCATGCGAATCTGGTTAATGAAGATCACTAAGGTATTTGATCTTTTGATGTTCGCGGTAAGCTTGCGCAGCGCCTGCGACATCAGTCGCGCCTGCAGGCCCACATGGGCGTCGCCCATCTCCCCCTCAATTTCCGCCTTCGGCGTGAGCGCTGCGACGGAGTCGACGACCACCACGTCCACCGCTCCACTGCGAACCAGCATGTCGGCGATTTCGAGGGCCTGTTCGCCGGTGTCCGGCTGCGAGATCAGCAGTTCATCGACGTTTACCCCGAGCTTTTCCGCGTAGCCCGGGTCCAGCGCGTGCTCGGCGTCGATGAACGCGGCGGTGCCGCCCATCTTCTGGCACTCGGCGACCACGTGCAGTGTCAGGGTCGTCTTGCCTGAGGACTCCGGGCCGTAGATCTCGACCACACGGCCACGCGGAACGCCACCGATGCCAAGCGCCACGTCCAGGGCCAGCGATCCGGTCGACACCACCTCCACGTCACGCACGGCGGTTCCATCGCCCATGCGCATCACCGCACCCTTGCCGAACTGCCGTTCGATCTGTCCGAGCGCCGCGGCGAGCGCCTTCTTGCGGTTTTCGTCCACACTTTCCTCCTTGGTGTTTTCAGACGTTCCGAGCGGGCCGGAGTATCCCACAACCGCCCATCCAGCCCAAGCGCTCACAAGCGGCGCGGGGTCGGCCTAGTGCCTAGGGGTGTTTATCTGCTAGGCCAGTTCATTCTTCAGCAATTGGTGCAGCGCCCAGGCCGCGGCCGCAGCACGCACCTGCTCGCGGTCCCCCGGAAACAC
>PULL01000322.1 GCA_003550945.1 Thioalkalivibrio sp.
CCGGAGGCCAGCCGACGGATGTAGCCGGCACGCAGCAGCAGCTGGTGACTGACGACCTCGGCCTCGGCCGGGGTCTCCTTCAGGGTGTTGAGCGGGAATTGCGAGGTGCGCATGGTTTCCGTTCCTGGGAGGTCACTGGAGTGGGGCCGACGCGTGCATCGGCGAAGACCCCTGGGGTCAGAACGTGTCGCCGTTCCAGCCCCAGAATTTTCGCGAGGCGTCGGCGAATTCGATGTAGACCCGATCCGCAGGGATGGCCAACAGCTGCTCCAGCCGGTCGCACAGCGCCCGGGACAGCTCGGCGGTGCGCGTCTCGGGCAGGCCGATGCTCTTCAGCTCACAGTAGGCCATCGGTTCGGTCGAGCCGGCAAAGCGCATGTTCGGGTTGTGCCGCAGACGGACCATCACGTAGCCCTCGGGTTTGCCGAGCCACTCCGCCATCGCGGCCGAGAGTTCGGCGGTCAGGCGGCCCGCGTTGGCGGGCAGCGGCGTGTTCGTCTCGATGCTCAGCAGTGGCATTCGCGCATTCCCATCGTGGTGTGGCGCCATGGTATCAGCTTGCCCCGCCAGCCTGGGAGCCAACCCTCGCGCAAACTGCACTACACTAGTGAGATCAGGGGTAAGGCAGAATCCGGTCGAACATCGTGTATATTAGCGCGCACTAATATTTAGGGCCCGGCAAGGGTCCTTCCTAATGCTATCGGGGACGGGATCATGAAGGCTTTCTGGACGAAACTGGCTGCGGCTTCACTGTTGGCGCTGCCCGCCGTGGTTGCGGCCGACGTACCGTTTCAGACCGCGACGGTCGAGCGGCAGACGCTGATGCAGGAGCGCATCCTCGACGGTCGGGTCGAGGCGGTACAGCGGTCGACGATCTCCGCCCAGACTTCGGGCAGGGTGCTGGAGGTGCTGTACGACGTGGACGATTTCGTCGAGCAGGGCGCCGTGGTGGTGCAGTTGAGCGACAGCGAGCAGCAGGCGCGGGTTCGGGCCGCCGAGGGCAGTCTGAGCGAAGCGCGTGCCCGTCATCAGGAGGCGACTGCCGAATTCGAGCGCATCGAGGCCATCTTTGCCGACCAGCTGGTATCGCAGGCGGAGTTCGACCGCGCGCGCGCGGCCCGGGATTCGGCCCGGGCCCGGCTGGAATCGGCGCAGGCCTCGTTGGCCGAGGCCCGCGAACAGCTGGGCTACACGACGGTCGTCGCTCCGTACCCCGGCATCGTGACCGAGCGGCACGTGGAGGTGGGCGAGGCGGTGAGCCCGGGGGCCCCGCTGCTGACCGGGATCAGTCTCGAGCAGCTTCGGGTGTCGATCAACGTGCCACAGCGCCTGGTGGACAGTCTGCGTCGGCACCGGGAGGCACATGTGGTGCTGGATACCGGCGAGCGCATTGCTGCCGAGAGCCTGACCATCTTCCCCTTCGCCGACCCCGCGACCAACACCTTCCAGGTGCGCGTGAACCTGCCGGAACTGGAAGAGACCGTTGGCCTCTTCCCCGGCATGTTCGTGAAGACGGCGATCAAGCTCGGCGAGGACCGGCGGCTGGTGGTGCCCTCCGAGGCCGTGATTTTCCGCAGCGAGGTGGTGGCCGCCTACGTCGTCGACCCGGACGGTCGCATCGGTTTCCGCCAGATCCGGGTGGGCAGGGAACTGCCCGAAGGCTTCGAGGTGCTGGCCGGGTTGCGCGAGGGTGAACGCGTGGCGCTGGATCCGGTGCACGCCGGAATCTTCCTGAAGGAAACGCAGCAGGTGGCACGATGAGCGAGCAGGACAGGCCACAGGGGGAGGGACCCGACGCAGGCCGGCCGCAGGACGAGGCGCCGATGGGCATCTCCGGACGCATCGCCCAGAAATTCCTGACCACCCAGATCACGCCGCTGCTGGCGCTGGTGGGCCTGCTTCTCGGCGCGTTCGCGGTGTCGATCACGCCGCGCGAGGAGGAGCCGCAGATCAACGTGACCATCGCCGACGTCTTCATCCCGTTCCCCGGGGCGACGGCGGAAGAGGTCTCGCAGCTGGTGGCGACACCTGCGGAGCAGGTGCTTTCGGAAATCGAGGGCATCGACGACATCTATTCGACCTCGCAGCCGAACATGGCCAAGATCACGGTCCAGTTCAAGGTCGGGGAAAACCGCACCGATGCACTGGTGCGCCTGTACACGCAGGTGTTCTCGAACCAGGACTGGCTGCCGCCGAACCTGGGGGTTGGTGAGCCGCTGATCAAGCCGATGGGCATCGACGACGTACCCATCGTGACCATCACGTTATGGACCCGGGACGAAACGCGAGGCGGCCACGACCTCGCCGCGGTCGCGCACGCGATCGAGTCCGAGCTCAAGCGCGTGCCGGGAACCCGGGACATCTACACCGTGGGGGGGCCGGATCACGTGGTGCACGTGCGCTTCCGGCCCGAGGCACTGGCCGGGCACAGCCTTTCGGTCGATGATCTGCGCAACGCGCTGAGGGCGAGCAACTTCAGCCGCGACGCCGGCGTGCTGTACCGGGACAACGAGGAAGTGCTGGTGCAGGCCGGCGACTTCATCACGCGCCCCGCGGATTTCGCGGCGCTGGTGGTGGGCATGCAGGACGGGCGCCCGGTCTATCTGTCGGACGTGGCCGAGGTGGTGCAGGGGCCTGGCTACGCCACGCGGCACGTGAGCTTCGCCCATGGCGCGGCAGCCGAGGACGAAAGCCATTTCGGCGAGATGCATCCGGCGGTGACCGTCGCGGTCGCGAAACAGCCCGGCACCAACGCGGTGGACATCGCCAATGCGCTGGTGGACCGCCTCGAGCAGCTGCGCGGGACCTACATCCCCGACGGCGTCGAGACCACGATCACCCGCAACTACGGGGCCACCGCCGACTACAAGGCGAGGACCCTGATCCAGAAACTGATCTTCGCCACTGCGTCCGTTGTGGTGCTGGTCTGGATTGCGCTCGGCTGGCGCGAGGCCTTCATCGTCGGCACCGCGGTGGTGATCACCCTCGCGCTGACACTGTTCGCGTCGTGGGCCTGGGGTTTCACGCTGAACCGCGTGTCGCTGTTCGCGCTGATTTTCTCCATCGGCATCCTGGTCGACGACGCGATCGTAGTGGTGGAGAACATCCACCGGCACATGAGCATGGGCCGCAAGAAGTTCCTCGAGGCAATCCCCGCGGCGGTGGACGAGGTCGGTGGCCCGACCATTCTCGCCACGTTCACGGTGATCGCGGCGCTGTTGCCGATGGCCTTCGTGACTGGCCTGATGGGCCCGTACATGAGCCCGATACCGATCAATGCCAGCCTCGGGATGATCATTTCGCTGGCGGTCGCGTTCGTGGTGACTCCCTGGCTCACCTACAAGGTGCTGCGGCGGCAGGCCGAGCGTCACGAGCAGGCGATCCTCGCCGGGCACACCGAGCACAGTGCCGAGGCAGCCTCGAAGCAGCTGATGCAGATTTTCAACTTGATCCTGCGGCCGTTCCTGGGTATGGGCGCGAAGGCCCGGTTGGCACGGACCGTGTTGTTCACCGGTACGCTGGTGCTGATCCTCGCCTCGGTGTCGCTGGTGTTCTTCCAGGTCGTCGTGCTGAAGATGCTGCCTTTCGACGACAAGGCCGAATTCCAGATCGTGCTGGACATGCCCGAGGGCAGCA
>PULL01000315.1 GCA_003550945.1 Thioalkalivibrio sp.
AACGAGGGGCGCATCAAGAGCGCCTACAGCTCGGGAACCATGGTGCGCGGGCTGGAGATCATCATGCAGGGCCGCGACCCGCGTGACGCCTGGGCATTCACCCAGCGCATCTGCGGGGTGTGCACGCTGGTGCACGGAATGGCCTCCATCCGTTCCATCGAGAATGCGCTGGACTACCCGATCCCGCCGAACGCCCAGCTGATCCGCAACCTGATGAGCGGGGCCCAGTACATCCACGACCACGTGATGCACTTCTATCACCTGCACGCGCTCGACTGGGTGGACGTGGTTTCCGCATTGGATGCCGATCCAAAGGCGACCTCGGAACTCGCGCAGTCAATCTCGAAATACCGCAACTCGTCACCCGGCTATTTCGCCGACGTGCAGAAGAAGGTGAGGGACCTGGTTGCCTCTGGCCAGCTCGGGATTTTCGCGAACGCCTACTGGGGCCACCCGGAGTACAAGCTTCCGGCGGAAGCCAACCTGATGGCAGTGGCACACTACCTCGACGCTCTTGCCTGGCAACGCGACGTGGCGAAGCTGCACGCGGTATTCGGCGGCAAGAACCCGCACCCGAACTTCACCGTTGGAGGTGCCCCCGCACCGTTCAGCGGCGGCCCGGGCGGCAACGGACAGACCACGTTCAACGACACCGGTCTCAGCATCGCGCGCGATGCAATCCTGCAGATGCAGGAGTTCGTCGATCAGGTCTACCTGCCGGACACCCTCGCCATCGCGAGTTTCTACAAGGATTGGTTCGAGCGCGGCGAAGGCGTCGGCAACTTCCTCACCTGCGGTGACTTCCCGGCGTCGGGCTACGGGGACGTGTCCGATTACCTGATCCCGCCGGGAGTGATCCTGGACCGGGACCTGTCGACGATCCACCCGCTGGATCTGAACGACCCGGAACAGGTGCAGGAATACATCGCACACTCCTGGTACGACTACAAGGATGGCAAGAATGCCGGGCTGCACCCCTACGACGGCGAGACCAAGCTGAACTACACCGGCCCGAAGCCACCGTACTCGCATCTCGATGTGGAGAAAGACTACTCTTGGCTGAAGGCACCGCGTTGGCGTGGCCGCGCAATGGAAGTGGGTCCGCTGGCACGCGTGCTGATGTTGTACGCAAGCGGACACGAGCCGACCCGCGAGCTCGCGACGATGGCGCTGACCCAATTGGATCTGCCCGTGACCGCAATGTTCTCGACCATGGGCCGTACCGCTGCTCGCACGCTCGAAGCGAAAATCATCGCTGACAACATGATGGTCTGGTACGACAATCTCGTGGCCAACCTGAAAGCAGGCGACCAGAAGGTCTTCAATGACGAACTCTGGAACCCGCGGAGTTGGCCAAAGCACGCGAAAGGCGTGGGCTACATGGAGGCTCCGCGCGGCGCACTGCTGCACTATGCGGTAATCGACGACCAGAAACTGACCAACTACCAGGCGGTCGTCCCGACCACATGGAATGCCGGTCCGCGCGATCCGGAAGGGCAGCCCGGCCCGTACGAGGCGGCCCTGATGGACAACCATCAACTCGCCGTCGAAGGCCAGCCGCTCGAGATCCTGCGCACCATCCACAGCTTCGACCCCTGCCTCGCCTGCGCGGTGCACATGGTGGGGCCGGACGGGAAGCCAGGCGTAACGGTCAAGGTCAGCTGACCGAACCTCCGGAAGCGCAGTGTGTGCTTCCGGTTTTCCTGGCCTTCACGGCCAGCACGGGGCCGGAGGAGAGATCCTCCGGCCCTTTTCTTGGCTCCCTCTCTGGGAGACCCGTCCTCGCGGCGATCCCACGCAGCAAGCTTGACCTCGCCCGTCGCGGACATCACCCTAAGCCCCGCCCGGCAAACCTCGACAGGGGGCGTGGTCCCGTCATGCTGCTGAAAGTGATCATCGAAGACGACATCTACTCCTTGAACGTCCCCGACGAACTCGTAAAGGGCTCGGAGGCGTTCTTCGATCAGCTGGACCGGGAGATGGATGCGGGAAGGCAAATGGGACGATCATGGGTCGAGCGCCCGGGCAAGGAGGATCGGCTCCGGATCATCGGAGACCGCCTTCTGGGCGCGCTCGAGCGGGAGAACCACGACGTTGGCCGGATGATGGCCGCGTATATCCTGAATCGCGCACCGGGCATAGACACGCTGGCGCTGGACACCACCGGCGAGATCCAGAACACCGAAATCCGTTACCGGGACTGAGCCGAAACCGGCTCAGGAACGCTCGGTCACAGCCACGAGCTGCCGGTCACGCCAGAGGCAGTAAAACACCCAAAGGAACACCGGCACGTTCATCAGCAGACCGTAGAGCAACGGCACCAGGCCCAGCGCCGGCAGTTGCAGGATCGCAAAGGCCACCATCATCGCCACACCGGCGTTCTGGACCCCCACTTCCACCGTGATGGCGCGCGTGCTGTCGCGAGGCAGCCTGAACTGCCTCGACGCCTGGTAACCCATCGCCATCGCGGACATGCAAAGCAGCAGTACGGCCATCGTCTCCAGGCTGGCCAGGGCTGGCAGACGCTGGTGGTAGGCCAGGAAAAGCGCCAGCACGATGCTGACCATCGCGACGCCGGTGAAAAGCTTCACCAGCGGAAGCCAGGCCTGCACCGTGGCCTCCGCCAAGATCCGGCGCAGCCCCATTCCCAGCGCCACCGGAACCAGCGTCACCAGCAGAAGCTGCCCCACGGTGGTCCAGTAGGGAAGCGAAAAGCCCTCCGCCGCGAGACCGAGCAACTGGAAATTCCAGCCCATGATCAGCGGCAGCGTGAATGGCGCCAGCATCGCCGCCATCGCGGTCAGGCTGACCGAAAGCGCCAGGTCTCCCTGCACCAGATAGCTGAACATGTTCGAAGTCGCCCCGCCCGGCACCAGCGCAACCAGCAACAGCCCGGCTGCAGCCATTGGCGGCAGTGGCAGAAGCAGCACCAGGATCCAGGCGAGCAGCGGCAGGGCCAGCATTTGCAGACCGAGGCCCAGCGCGACCCTGCTTGGGTGCTGCAAAACACGAAGGAAATCTTCCCGGGTCAGGCTCAAGCCCATTGCCAGCATCACGCTGGCCAGAATCCAGGGCAACGCCACCTGCGCCAACCACTCCCCTGCCATCTCGCTCCCTTGTGCAGCCGATTGCCGTCGCTCGAATCTTCACACACCCGGTGCAGCCGCCCGAATGCTAGACTTCCGGCGCGCGGGCAGGACCGAAGCAATCGTTCAGCTGCGAGTGCTGTTGCCGCGCGGATGCAGAATAGCAGCCAGACCACCCCCCGCGCACACTCCCCCGACAGGTATCCGGGCAAGGGTTCGCGGATGTCCGGCCGGCTGGCAACGGCAATGGAGGCGAGATGCGGAAAGCGGAGGGCGGGTCAGCATTGAACTCGCTGCAAATCTGGTGGCAAACGGCTCGCCCCCGAACCCTGCCTGCCGCGGTGGGACCCGTACTTCTGGGGCAATTCCTGGTGGTCGAGGGCCACTTCTCCTGGGTGACCGCGGCGCTTTGCGTGGTCTGCGCACTCACGCTGCAGATCGCGGTCAATCTCGCCAACGATCTGTTCGATGGCCTTTCTGGCGTCGACCAGCCCGATCGGCTGGGCCCCGTGCGCGCGCTGCAAAGCGGTCTGCTCAGCGC
>PULL01000256.1 GCA_003550945.1 Thioalkalivibrio sp.
AGCGCCCCGACATCGACGTCCCGGAGCTCGGTCGCGTCGAATTCGAGCAGGTCGAATGGGCGGAAACCGAGGGCTCGGGCGACCAGGATGTCCGGGAACTGCTCGATGCGCACGTTGTTGCGGTTCACGGCCGCGTTATAGAACTCGCGCCGGTCGGCGATCGCGGATTCGAGGCCGGAAATCCTGCGGGCCAACTGGTTGAAGACCTCGTTGGCGCGCAGTTCGGGGTAGGCCTCGGCCACCGCGAAGAAATGCCCCAGACCCAGCCGGAGTGCGCCTTCCGCGGCACCCAGCGCGGCCATGTCGCCGCTGCGCTGCGCCGCCTCGGCGCGGCTTCGGGCCTGCGTGATTCGATCCAGGGTCTCCTGCTCATAGGTCATGTATTCGCGGGCGACGGCGACGAGTTTCGGTAGCTCGTCGTTGCGCTGCTTCAGCAGCACGTCGATGTTGGCCCAGGACTGAGCCACCGCGTGCTTCACCGCAACCAGTGCGTTGTAGATCACGACGCCGTAGAGCTCAGCGGCGAGCAGGATCACAAGGACGACAATGGTTCCAAGGCCCATGACGGCTGCGTCTCCGCGATTGAGGGGTCAGTGTTTCGGAAAGCGTTCCGGCGGGTGCCCGTGTGGCGTCGGTCCGGGCCCCCCGCCAAGCTGGGTCGCCACTCAGACGTCCACGTTCTCGGCACTCAGGGCGCGTGCCTCGATGAAGTCCCGGCGCGGTTCAACCTGATCGCCCATCAGCGTGGTGAAGATCTCGTCCGCGTGCACCGCATCCTCGATGCGGACCTGCAGCAGCCGGCGCGTCTCCGGATTCATCGTGGTCTCCCAGAGCTGGTCCGGGTTCATCTCGCCGAGGCCCTTGTAGCGCTGCACGGACAGGCCCCGGCGCCCCTCCTGCAGCAGCCAGGCCATTGCGTCGGCGAACGACTCGATCACGTGGCGGCGTTCGCCGCGCTGGATGTATGCGCCCGGCTCCAGCAGACCGCTGATGGTCGCACTGAGCTTCAGCAGCGCGCGGAAGTCCCGGGAGTCGAGGATTTCATCGTTGATCAACTGGGAGAACGGTGCGCCGTGTTCGATGCGATCGAGACTCAGTTGCGCAATGCCTTCGACCTCGGTCATGGGGCCGAGGCTGTACCGGGTCGCACCCGCGCGATCGCTGGAAAGCTGCTCGAGCAGGCGCCCGAACCAGGCCTGCACCTCGAGATTGCGCACGCTTCGCGGCTCGGGCATCGGATCGGCCTCGAACATCGCCCGAAGGATACGGTCGTCGTACATTCTGCCGAGCCGATCCAGTGCGCGGCGCGCCTTCTGGTAATCCATCACCAGCTTCTCGAAAGCTTCCGCCGCAATCGGCGGGGCCTCCGGCGATACGTGCAGGGCGGCGCCGTCGAGCGCGAGCGAAAGGTTGATTTCCTGCATCTCGGCTTCGTCGCGCACGTACTGCTCGCGCTTGCCACGCTTGATCTTGTACAGCGGCGGTTGCGCGATATACACGTAGCCCTTTTCGATCAACTCGCGCATCTGCCGGAAGAAGAACGTCAGCAGCAGGGTGCGAATGTGCGACCCGTCGACATCGGCGTCCGTCATGATGATGATGCGGTGGTAGCGCAGCCGCTCGATGTTGTAGTCGTCCTTGCCGATGCCGCAGCCGAGCGCGGTGATCAGCGTGCCCACCTCGGCCGAGCCGAGCATGCGGTCGAAGCGGGCGCGCTCGACGTTCAGGATCTTGCCTTTGAGCGGCAGGATCGCCTGGAAGTGGCGGTCGCGACCCTGCTTCGCGGAGCCGCCGGCGGAGTCACCCTCGACGAGGAAAAGCTCGGAATTGGCGGGATCCTTTTCCTGGCAATCCGCGAGCTTCCCCGGAAGGCCGGCGATGTCCAGCGCTCCCTTGCGACGGGTGACCTCGCGCGCCCGGCGGGCTGCCTCTCTCGCCCGCGCCGCCTCGATCACCTTGCCGGTGATCGCCTTGGCCTCCGGCGGGTTCTCCAACAGAAAATCGCTCAGCACTTCGGAAAGCACGTTCTCGACGATCGGCTTGACCTCCGAGGAGACGAGCTTGTCCTTGGTCTGGGAAGAAAACTTGGGGTCCGGAATCTTCACGGACAGCACCGCGGTCAGACCCTCGCGCATGTCATCGCCCGCGGTGCTGATCTTCGCGCGTTTCAACAAGCCCTCGCGTTCGAGGTACTGGTTCATGGTGCGCGTGAGCGCCGCGCGGAAGCCGGCGAGATGGGTGCCGCCGTCGCGCTGCGGGATGTTATTGGTGTAGCAGAAGAGATTCTCCTGGTAGGAGTCGTTCCACTGCAGAGCGACCTCGACGGTGTGATCGCCACGGGTCTGGTTCGCGTAGATGACCGTCGGGTGGAGCGCGGTCTTCTTCTGGTTCAGGTGGCTGACAAAGGCCTGGATCCCACCTTCGAACCGGAAAACGTCCTCGCGGTTGTCGCGCTGATCGCGCAGGCGGATACGCACGCCTGAGTTCAGGAACGAGAGTTCCCGGAGTCGTTTCGCGAGGATTTCGTAATGGAATTCGATATTCGTGAAGGTCGCCGGGCTGGGCCGGAACCAGACGGTGGTGCCGGTGCGGTCGGTTTCGCCGACCTCCGCGAGCGGTGCCTCGGGCACACCGTGGTGGTAGACCTGGTGATACCGCCGGCCGCCCCGGTGGATTTCCAGGCGCAGTTCCTCGGAGAGCGCATTCACCACCGACACGCCCACGCCGTGTAATCCACCTGAGACCTTGTAGGAACTGTTGTCGAATTTCCCGCCGGCGTGGAGCACGGTCATGATGACCTCAGCGGCGGAGCGGCCTTCCTCCGAGTGAATATCGACGGGTATTCCGCGTCCGTTGTCGGTCACGCTGACGGCGTTGTCCTCGTGGATGGTCACGTCGATCGCGCTGCAGTAGCCGGCGAGCGATTCATCGATGGAATTGTCGACGACCTCAAACACCATGTGGTGCAGGCCGGTACCGTCATCGGTATCGCCGATGTACATGCCCGGGCGCTTGCGCACCGCGTCGAGGCCCTTGAGGACCTTGATTTGGGTGGAATCGTAGGAGTTGGGCAACGCGGCGGGATCAGTGCTTGACATGGACTTCCGGTACTCAATCGCGAAGCGCACAGTATAGCGGAAAGGGGGTCGGCAGGGTTCGGTTCCACTGGACGGGATGTTTCACGTGAAACCTTTTCGCGCCCCGATCCCCGTTGCGACCCGAACCCACCCGGCTCGCGTCACCTGCGCGCCTTGTCCATTTGCGGTTCTCTCACCACCGCACCTTCTTGTCACAAAATCTCCGGCGTTGGCGGGCCGCCTTGAAAGATAGAACCTCGAGCCACGGAAAGCGCGGACAGACGCGGAAAGAAATATTAAATCGTTTTTGCGTTTTCCGTGCTTTCCGTGAAGTTCCGTGGCCGTATTTTCACGCTCACTCTCATGGCGCTCGGCCACCCCCGACCATGAAAGTCTCCCTCCCCCGCGTGCGGGGGGGGGTTGGGGAGGGGCTTCGGCGCAGGCCCCGGCCCTCACCCCCGGCCCCTCTCCCGCAAGCGGGCGAGGGGAGAAGTGCGTGGCTTTCACATCAAGTGGCGACTTTAGACCCGAATGGCCGGCAGCGGCCC
>PULL01000139.1 GCA_003550945.1 Thioalkalivibrio sp.
CCCCGGCCCCTCTCCCGCACGCGGGAGAGGGGAGAATGCGTGACTTTCACGCTAACGGGATTGGGAACAGGCGAGGTACTGCCTGACGGCGGTATATTGGGCTCCAGTGGCGTCGTTCATAAATCGGACGCCTCTTCTCAGGCTTCCGCCCGGTTCCCTTGGAATACAGGACCTTGCGCCTTAGGGGCGCAGGCCCATCGGATCACAGGAATCTTCTCTTCATGTCCCAAGCGCTGCACCTGAAGGCACAGCTGTTCCTTGCGACGGTGCTGCTGTATCTGGTGCTGATTCAGCCAAATCACCCCGCGGCCATGACTTGGGATGCGCTCTGGGTGTTCCCGCTGGAGCTACCCGTGATCATCGCCGCGCTGATGTTGACGGGAGCGGGCCTTGCAGGCCTGGTCCTGCGTGTATTTCTGACCGTGACCATCACTGCAATCGCCGTCCTCAAGCTGGCGGATTTCGGGACGTTCATCGCCTTCAATCGCGGGTTCAACCTGTTGGTTGACAGCCATCTGCTGCCGGCTGCCTGGGTTCTGGCGCAGGGTTCCTTCGGCTATTTGCTTTCTGTCCTGGCGCTGGTGGCGGCGATCACAGCGGTCGCGCTGGTGGCATCTGCGCTTTGGTGGGCGACCGGAGTCTGGACGAGGGCTGCGCCAGCGCGCGGCGCGAAAGTGGTTGCTGGCGTGTTGCTGTTGCCAGCGCTGGCTGTGGCGGTGGCCGAGGTCGCAGAAGCACGCCGAATGCTGACCCTGCCCGATGCGGTCTCGGAAATGATCCCGGGCGCCGCGTTTACCGCGCGGGTTGGCATCGAGCGCGTCGAGCAGATTCGCGACACGCGCGCCGATCTTGCGACGTTTCGTGAAGCGGCGCGAAACGATCCGATGGAGGGGGTTGCCCCTCTGTTCGACCGCTTGGGTGGGCGTGACCTGATCATCGTCTACGTGGAGAGCTACGGACGTTCGAGCTTCGAGAATCCACTTTACGTCTCCACCCATACGGAAACCTTGCGCCGGATCGACGCGGAGCTGCGTTCGCGCGGGCTAGCGACGCGTTCGGCCTGGGCCACGGCGCCGATGGTGGGGGGTCAAAGCTGGCTCGCGCATGGCTCGGTAGCGTCGGGGTTGTGGCTGGACAACCAGGGTCGCTACCGTGCGCTTCTGGCCAGCCCCAGGCGTACGCTGTTTCACTATGCACAGGGCGCGGGGTTGCGCACCGTGGCCATCAAGCCGGCTCACATCTTCCCCTGGCCCGAGGGCTCCTTTTTCGGCTTTGACGCCATCTACAACGCGGCCGATCTTGGTTACAAGGGCGATCCGTTCAACTGGGTGACGATGCCGGATCAGTTCACGCTCCACGCCTTTGATCGGCTGGAGCGCCGGCAACCGCAGGGCGAACCGGGTCGGACGCCCCTGGTGGCGCAAGTGGCGCTGGTCTCGTCCCATGCGCCTTGGGTCCCCATCCCGCCGGTCATCGAATGGAGCGAGATCGGGGATGGCCGGATCTTCAACCAGTGGGCCAATTCGGGGGACCCGCCGGAAGTGGTCTGGCGCGACCATGACTACGTGCGCGACCAATTCCGGCTGGCGATCGACTACAGTCTGCAGACTCTGGGGGCCTGGGCTGCACGCCACGCCGATGATCCACCCCTGATCGTGATGCTGGGCGATCACGAACCAGCTCGCTTCGTGTCGGGCGTGGACGGTTTCGATGTGCCGTTACACGTGATCGGGCCCGCGGAACTGGTCGATCACTTTGCCCCCCTCGGTTGGACTGAGGGCATGATCCCGGACCCCGATCTGCCCGCAGTGCGCATGGATGCCCTGCGTGATCTGCTTCTGCGCAGCCTGAGCACGGGTCAGCCGCGGATCGCGGAGCCAATCATCCAGCAATAGAGACGAAACCGACCCGGTTACTCGAACCGGCCATCTGCCATTCGCTCAAGAAGATCTTCCAAGGCGTATGCGTCGCCCAGACACTCGACCACAGCCTCGTGCTCGCTTGCGAGGGCCGGCTGGCGCGCGAGGCCTCGGAGAGCGGTGGTGCGCGCGAGTACCAGGGAATGCCGGTTACGTTCCAGCGGGACGACTCTTAGCTCAACCAGGCGTCGGGGCGCTTCGCCATCCACGATGAACAACCAGGGCGTAACGACGAGAATGCTGCCGTTCGGGCACACGTGCTGTTCGAGGGCGCTGTCCAGGTGACTCTGGTTCCAGACGAGCGCGTTATGGCGCTGCATTTGGGCGCGCTGCCAAGGTTCAAGCGCGAAAACGAGGATCAGCGCTGGCAGCAGTAGCAACACGGTGATCCCCAGCAGAATCCGTCGCGCCGTCCGGTAATCCCGGGGCCTCCAGCCCAGAAGCCAATAGGCTGTAAAGGCCACTGGGGACACCAAAACCAGGTGTTCGATCCACTTCGGCGATCCTCCGCCCAGTGCGACAGACAGCCAGAGAAAGCCGATCAGCACGAGTACGGCCGGGAGCAGCAGCACTTTGCCCGTTGCAATCATCAGTGCGGGCATCCAGGACTTCGCGTTCGTGTTGGTTGCTGTCACGGTGCTGCAGCGCCTCCGGTAAACGCATGGCAACGCATCGTAACTCGATTGGCACCGGCAAAGCCCGGTGGCGTAATCGTGCAGGTGCGCAGGTTTCGGCGAGTTCACAAGGGGGATATCCGGTGGGCCCCCGCACGCTTGAACCGGGTGTGTGCAATGGACTGCCCGGACCCAGAGACCCCTCAGTGGACGAAAATATGGTCAAATGAACCCGTGCCGAGTGCCGATGCCCCTCACCGCAAAACCTTTGTGTGACAGGAATCCATGATGCCCTCCAGCAAGCCCCCACTGGTCTGGTCCAACGTCGTCTTCTTCGCGCTGATCAACTTTGCCGCGTTCATTGTCGTGCCGCTGTGGGGCCTGATGTATGGCTACAGTGGCTGGGCCTGGTTCTTCTTCGTGCTGCTCCTGGTGCTCAACGGGATGAGCATCACGGTCGGGTACCATCGGCTTTGGACCCACAATTCGTTCAAGGCGCGGGCGCCGCTGCGCTGGATACTGGCGATATTCGGGGGCATGGCGCTGCAGAACAGCATCCTGAACTGGGCCGCGCGGCACCGGGTCCATCACCGCTACGTGGATGACGTGAACCGGGACCCGCATTCGATCAAGGCCGGGTTCTGGCACGCGCACATGGGCTGGATGCTGCGCGAATGGCCCACGACCGAGGCCGACTACTCACTCGTGAAGGACCTTGAAAAGGATCCTATCGTGATGTGGCAACACCGGCATTACTGGACCCTGGTCTGGGTGATGAATCTGGGTGTGCCCCTGGCGCTGGGACTGCTCGTGGGTGACGTGGTCGGCATGCTGCTGCTCGCCGGTGCCCTGCGGCTGACGCTGAGCCATCATTTCACGTTCTTCATCAACTCCCTGGCGCACCTGTGGGGTCGCCGGCCCTACAGCGACGAGAACACCGCCGTGGACAACGAGGCGGTCGCGCTGCTGACCTGGGGGGAGGGATATCACAACTATCACCACGCCTTCCAGGCCGACTACCGCAATGGTGTGGCCTGGTGGCATTACGATCCCTCGAAG
>PULL01000195.1 GCA_003550945.1 Thioalkalivibrio sp.
GGATTACGGAGTCCTGTACCAGCGCCCCCTCGTTCACCTGCACATCGGAAAACAGCAGGGAGTGTCGGACCGTGCTGCCGGAGATGATGCAGCCACCAGACACCATGGAGTCGATTGCCATGCCGCGACGGTCGTCGTCATCGAACACGAACTTGGCTGGCGGCCACTGCTCCTGGTAAGTCCAGATTGGCCACTCGCTGTCGTACAGGTTGAGCTCGGGCGTCACCCCGATCAGCTCCAGGTTCGTCTTCCAGTAGGAGTCCACGGTACCGACATCGCGCCAGTAGGCCTGCACCCCCTGCTTCTCGTCCCGGAACGGATAGGCCATCACCCGGTAGCGTTTGATGATTCCGGGAATGATGTCCTTGCCGAAGTCGTGGCTCGAACGGCTGTCGTCGGCGTCCCGGATCAAGCGTTCAAACAGGAAGCCGGTGTTGAACACATAAATGCCCATCGAGGCGAGCGAGGCTTCCGGATTGCCCGGCATCGCAGGGGGATCCTCCGGCTTTTCGAGAAATTCCTGGACACGTCCGGTCTCGTTCACCCCCATCACGCCGAAGGCACGGGCGCTTTCTCGATCAACCTGCAGGCAGCCCACCGTCATGTCGGCGCCACTCTCCACGTGGTAGGCGATCATCTGCCCGTAATCCATCTTGTAGATGTGGTCACCGGCGAGAATCAGCACGTACTCCGGTGCATGCTGCCGGATGATGTCGATGTTCTGGTACACCGCATCCGCGGTACCCGCATACCAGGAGGTCTCGATCCGTTGCTGCGCGGGCAGCAGTTCGATGAATTCACCGAATTCACCGCGCAGGAAGCTCCAGCCCCGCTGGACGTGCTGGATCAGTGAGTGCGCCTTGTACTGGGTGAGCACCCCGACCCGCCGGATCCCGGAGTTGATGCAGTTGGACAGCGGGAAATCGATGATCCGGAACTTGCCTCCAAACGGCACCGCCGGTTTTGCTCGCCAAAGCGTCAGGTGCTTCAGCCGCGAGCCACGCCCCCCCGCCAGAATGAGCGCGAGCGTCTCCCGGGTCAGACGGCTGACGAAACGTTGGGGTTGAGAATTCATGCGATAATTCCGTTCGTCCACGTATTTGTTGACAGTCCACGCCCAACTGGACCGGGCATCACGTCTGCCGGTATGGTCTTTGCGGGCATCGAATTGAGTAGATCTCAGTATGACAACAGCCTTGAACAAATGCATCCGCACGGAGGAGGAGGACCTTCTCCGCCTCGCGAATGCCCGCTGGCACGACCCGCACCGGCTCCTCGGACGCCATGCTCTGGATCACCAGACGATCTGCTTCCGAACATTCCTGCCGCGTGCCACGGAGGCCTGGCTGCTCACCGGGGTCGAATCCGACGATCGCCCGCAACGCGAACCACTGACCCGGCACCCGACCATTCCCGAACTGTTCACCTGGACCGGCCCACTTGCGAACTGCCCGTTGCATCCGACCGTACTCTGGTCGGAGTCTGACGGGAGAACGTTACAGTTCGTCGATCCCTACAGCTTTCCTCCGACCATCTCCGGCTTCGATCTGCACCTGTTCGGTGAGGGCCGGCACTGGCATGCCCACCGCATGCTCGGGGCCCACCCCGAGACCCGCGACGGCGTCAGCGGCGTGCGCTTCGCGGTCTGGGCGCCTGCCGCAGAGCGCGTCAGCGTGGTCGGCGACTTCAACCACTGGGACGGACGCGTGCATCCGATGGCCGTGCACGGCTCCAGCGGCGTCTGGGAACTGTTCATACCCGGTCTGGGCAACGGCGCCCTGTACAAGTACGAAATCCGCAACCGCGATACGGGCCATATTTTATTAAAAAGCGATCCTTATGGCGCTTTTTTCGAGCTTCGCCCGAATACGGCGAGCTCGGTGTTCGGACAATCGGGCTACACCTGGAACGATGAGCCCTGGATGCACCGGCGCGACCCCTATGCGTGGAAACAGCGCCCGATGAGCATCTACGAGGTACACCTGGGATCCTGGCAGCGCGCGGAAGGCGGGCGCTTCCTGACCTACCGGGAAATGGCCGAACGTCTGATCCCCTACGTCCGCGAGCAGGGATTCACGCACATCGAACTGCTGCCGATCACGGAACACCCGTTCGACGGTTCCTGGGGCTACCAGAGCACGGGGTTCTTTGCGCCGACGTCGCGTTTCGGCTCTCCCGACGATTTCCGCTATTTCGTCGATCAGGCCCACCAGGCCGGAATCGGGGTGCTGCTCGACTGGGTTCCGGGACACTTCCCGAAAGACAGCTTTGCCCTTGCGCGCTTTGATGGCACCGCGCTTTACGAACACGAGGACCCGCGCAAGGGAGAGCACCGCGACTGGGGCACGCTGATCTTCAACTACGGACGGTCCGAGGTGCGAAATTTCCTGCTCTCCAGCGCGCTGTGCTGGATCGAGGATTTCCACATTGACGGACTACGCGTGGACGCGGTCGCCTCCATGCTCTATCTCGACTACTCGCGCCAGGCGAACGACTGGGTTCCGAACGAATACGGCGGCAACGAAAACCTGGAGGCGATCGCGTTTCTGCGCGAACTGAACCGCACGGTACAGACGCGGCATCCGGGCGTATTGATGATCGCCGAAGAATCCACCGCCTGGCCCGGGGTCAGCCGCCCACCCGAAACCGGTGGTCTCGGCTTCACCATGAAGTGGAACATGGGCTGGATGCACGACACGCTGGCGTATTTCAAGCTGGACCCGGTGCACCGCGCGCACCACCACAATCAACTCACGTTCGGCATGCTCTACGCGTACAGCGAGAACTTCGTGCTGCCGTTCTCACACGACGAGGTGGTGCACGGCAAGTCCAGCCTGCGGGGCCGGATGCCCGGGAGTGAGTGGCAGCAGCATGCCCAGCTGCGCCTCCTGTACGCCTACCAATGGACCTATCCCGGCAAGAAGCTCCTGTTCATGGGCCAGGAATTCGGCCAGGGCATGGAGTGGAACGAGGCGGCGCAGCTCGACTGGTACGTGCTCGACTACCCACTGCACCAGGGATTGCAGGCGCTGGTGCGCGACCTCAACCGGATCTACCGGGATGAGCCCGCCCTGCACGCCCAGGAATTCGAGCCAGAAGGCTTCGCGTGGCTCGACTGCGACGATGCCCCTCGCTCGGTCCTGAGCTACCTGCGACGGGGCGGCGAATCAGAGGCCATCGTGATTCTGAACCTCACCCCGGTGGAGCGCTTCGGCTACGAGATCCCTGCGCCGAACACCGGCACTTGGCGGGTACGCCTGAACACGGACTCGGAATTCTACGGCGGCGCGTCGCGCGGCTCCGATTCCGCTTTGGCCGAGCCGCGTCCCCACCGCGGATTCCCGGCCACGCTACGGCTGGACCTGCCGCCGCTGGCGGCGATGATCCTTACCCCGGAATGATGATGCGGACAACTCTGCAAGGTGGCGGGCACAACGGACCGCGGCTCGCCCCTTCCCCCTACCCAACGGGCACTGCTATCATAGGCGGATTGGGGCGGTAGCTCAGCTGGGAGAGCGTCGCGTTCGCAATGCGAAGGTCGGGAGTTCGATCCTCCTCCGCTCCACCA
>PULL01000154.1 GCA_003550945.1 Thioalkalivibrio sp.
CTCCAGGTAGGCGGCGATGTCCTCTTCGGTTTCCAGGTAATCCGCAGTCCGGTAACGGGTCAGTGTCTCGGTCATTTCTCGTTCTCCGTTTCCTGCGCCAATGCATAGGCCCTCTGGATGTCGGCGGCCTGGGTCGATTTGTCGCCGCCGCACAACAGATAGCGACCTGATTTCCAATCGCTCACCCGCTCGAGAAGCCGGGGCACGTTGACCCGGTGGGTGATCCGATGGTGACCTGCCAGCGAGATGCTCCTCTACTCAAGCGCTCCTTCGGACTCCTGAATCCGCGAGGAGTCGTCGCGCTCCGCCCGGCGGAATCGCGGCCACAGCGTGCGGAAACCGAAAAACGCGGCAAGCCTGTCACCGATCAGGGAGACGTGTACACCCCACGCCGGGGTGAATCCAGCCGGCCCTGGCGCTTCAGGTAAGCGAGTGTCTGCGACAGGTTGCGCGTGTCGACGCCCGCCTCCTCGGCCTTTTCCCGAATCTCACGGATCGCCATCTCGGGCTGCGTGGCGACGATCGCACAGAGTTGGTCGGTGATCGCAGGGGCTCCTGCGCGCCGACGGGTTCTCGCCGGCCCAGGGCGCCGTACCGTCCCACCGAGTTTGCGGATCTCCCGGTCCAGGGCCGCCAGTTCCTTGCGCTGCTTCGCGACGAGGTCCTTTCGCTTCGCCCTGAGTTCTTCACGCTTTTTCACAAGCTCTTTCTCTTGGCGCTCTGCCTCCTCTTTCTCACGCTGCCGTGCAAGGGCGTACAGTTCCTCTGCACTCAGTTCCGCGATATCCTTTTTTGTCTTGCTCACGACTGCTCCTTTCGTTGTGGTGAGTTGAAACTCCTGTGATCTCTTTTGTCACAGTTTGTTCCGCAAGTGTAGACGGAATCGCAAATACTTTTCGGCTTTAGGGCCCAATTGGAGGTGGATCGGTGAATTGATCGTGCTCAAGTGATCGATCCTTCGGCCAAGACGCTCGTTTCCAACCCAAACACGGTTATTCAAGGCACCAATTCGCCCCGTTCTCGGTCTGTTTTCCATGAGTAACCATCATTTGCCTTGGTCCAACCCCATGATTCGCCCCCGGGTCCGTGCGACAACGATGAAATGAATGAGCAAAGCCGAAAATCAAGAGCGCTGACCGAGGCGCTAGCAATTGCCTTCCTCGCGGCGGCGGTGGGAGTCGTGCTGCCATTGGCGGCGATTTCGACGATCTTTGCCGCGGGCATCGAACTCAAGCCATCGGCCGTGATCGCGCTCTCGATCCTGCTCACACAGGGCGTGAGCTTCGGCGGCGTGGCGCTGCTTTACCTGGCGCTGCGTCGCGGCAGGATCCACGTGCCATTGCGATGGCCGACATCCAGCGATTGGCATTGGATGGCCGGCGGCTCCGTGCTCGCGCTCGCCGCCCTCGGCGTTGGCCTGCTAGTGGTATCGCTCATCGGGCTGCCGGTCGGAGAGCATCAGCTTCAGGATATTGGCGCAGCCAACCCTGAGGTTTTCCTCCTGCTGATACCGCTTTCGTTCCTGCTGATCGGACCCGGTGAGGAGCTGCTGTTCCGCGGCGTGGTGCAGGGCCGTCTGCGCCAGGCTTTTGGTGCCGGCGCGGCGATCGGCCTAGCCGCGGTAACGTTTGCCGCCATGCACCTGATGGCACTTTCCGGGCCGCTCGCCGCGCGGCTCACTGCGGTCGCCGTACTGCTTTTGCCGAGCCTCGTTTTCGGACTGGCATACGAACGCAGTGGCAATATCGCGGTGCCAATCGTGATCCACGGCTCTTACAACGCCGTGCTTCTGGCTGCGAGCTTTTACGCGTTGCAGGCGGAAGCGGGCGGCTAATCGCCCGTGCGGTTTACGCAGGGGCGGTTCGCGGGTCGTCTTTCTATCGGCAAAATGGGGCCACCTGGTAGAACCGTCTGCAGCGGAACTCTGATTCGCAGGTGGACAGTTGGTGCTGGTATCGGTCGGCGCGCTCGGCCACCTGGCGTGCAGCCCGCTGCACCCCGGGCTTATTGCGCCAGGTGCCGCGATTGTAACCACCCTGGCCCTCGTGATAGGCGAGATAGAGGTGCTCTGCGTTCTGCAGGGAGACGCCGGTCATGCGCTCCGTGCGGGCGTTGTACCAGCCAATGAAGTCAGTGGCATGTTTCATATGAGTGCGTCTTGCCGTCAGGCTGCCGGCATCCGCGCGATACTCGCCCCAGACTGGATCCTGCGCCTGTGCGTACCCGTACGCAGACGAAGGGCGACCTCCGGGAAAAATACCGAGAATGCGCTTCCGCTCCGGGCGCACGTGACTGCGAAACGACGACTCCTGCTGGACAAACGCCATCTGTATCGCGATCGATGTGCCCCATTCGCGCTCCGAGTCGCGGGCGTAGTCATACCAGCGGGGGTATTCGCGAAAGATCTCGCAGAGGTTGTCCTGGTTGGGGGGCGGCGCGGGCCCACGGGTCGCGCAACCGGCCGTGAACCCGATCAGCAACGTTATCAGAAGCGCGCGTACCAATCTGGCCCCGCGAGGAAATCGCATCTGCACCGAATCTCCCGGTTCAGGATTGACTCGGTTCACGAGTATAACGAAGCTTGCCAACCGCGTTGCCCGTGGCACAATCCAGCCGACAACCGCAGGTTCCAGGAACAAAGCCATGTCGACCCTGCTTCGCACCCCGGCCCGAGTCGTCAGCGGCTTCCCGGCCTTCCTGGCTCGCTACTTCGGGTGGCTCGCGCTCAGCGGGCTGGTCACGCTCGGCGGTGGCACCGTGATCATGCTGTTCAAGGACTGGTCCCTGCTCACCATCCTCGCCTCCCAACTCGTCTGGCCCAGACTGATGCTCGGCATGCTGATCGCGATCCCCATCGCCATGTTCCCGATTGGTCGCTTCTACTTCATCAGCGCCATCCTCGGCGGCCTCACCTACCACCTACTCCTGCTCATCCTCTAACCCCCACCGGGGTCGGACCAAGGCAAGCGTTTGATATGCCTAGGAATAGCGGCTGAGAAATGCCCCAAAAAAGACCTTAGAGGGGCGTTTTGGGCCCCAAAAACGAACCTCGAGCCGAGCGCCCCAGCGCCGGCTTTGCGAGGCGCTCAGACGCCCGTTTTCGGCCTCCGAAATGAGTCGGCAGGGCTGCCACATTCATCGCACCGCGATGTAGTCCTGCGCTTCCAGAAACGTCCGGTCAAACTGACGCCCGCGGGTTGCGCAGCCGTTTTTCGGGTTGGAAACCAACACATAAGCCGTGGACCGCCCCGGTTCTGAATCGGTTTCCTTCGCTGCAACAACCGCTTGGCTTGGTCCGACCCCGGGGTTGTGGGTTTGGTATTCTTTCTCCGCTCGCCGCAATCCGCGGACAGGGGGATGACATGAAAAAACGATGCGCTGGCTGTCTTCTCGCGGCTGGGATGGCACTGGGTGCCATGCCCTCCGCACACGCCTATGGCCTACCCTCGGTGAACCTCGGCTTCACCAGCTTCCTAGATGGGGCGCCGCCTGCAGGACCAGGCTGGTACGCGCAGCAGTACGTTCAGTTTTATCGTAACGCTCGCTTGCGGGACGAAGACGGAA
>PULL01000253.1 GCA_003550945.1 Thioalkalivibrio sp.
GCCGCCCCGCTCCGAGAAGGCCTCGAGCGAGATCGAGAGCGTGGCAGGCTCAAGGCTGGACATCGCGAGCAGTTCACACATGGCGCTTCAACGGGGCGGTCGCGGGGGCAGGGATTCCGGCACCGGCTTTCGGGCGTGGCCTCAACGTGTGTCCGAGAGTATCGGTTGGGTATCCGTGGGGGTCAAACCCTGGGGTCTTTCGCACCGGGGCTATCCGTCCGGTCCCGTCGTCAGCCGGTCTTCGGAAGCGCGTCCGCGGCCGATGCTGTGCAATGGCTCAGCGAAGCCCGTAATCCTGGAATCGCGCGCGCACGCGCTCGATTTCGGCGTCGGAGAGGAGGTCCGGTCCGCCGAGCATCAGGCTCAGGATGTACTGCCGTGCAAGCACCTCGACCTCGCCGGCCAGCCAAAGCGCCCTGCGCAGGTCCGGGCCGGTGGCCACCACGCCGTGATTCGCGAGCAGGCAGGCACTGCGGCCTTCCAGCGCCTCGATCGCGTACTCGGACAGATCCGGCGTGCCGAACGTGGCGTAGCGCGCACAGCGGATGTTCGGGCCGCCGGCTGCCGCGACCATGTAGTGGGCTGCGGGGATTTCCATGCCACGCATCGCGAGCGCGGTGGCGTGCACCGAGTGAGTGTGCACGACCGCGCCGGTCTCCGGTCGCGCCTGCAGGATGCCGAGGTGCAGACGCCACTCGCTGGAGGGGCGCTGCCCCGGCGCGTGCGTCCCGTTGGCGTCCAGGAAAACGATGTCCGCGGGTTCGAGTTCCTCGTACGGGATCCCGGAGGGACTGATCAGCATGCCGTCGCCCCAGCGCGCGCTGACATTCCCGGAAGTGCCCTGGTTGATCGCTTCGCGATTCATCCGCAGGCAGGTATCGATGATCGACTGGCGCAGTGACAGTTCGGTGGGGTCCATCTCGTGGCTCCCGATGTGGGGTCGATGGGGTCTTCTCGTCCGGTCTCGAATATAACAGCCCCGCCGCTGACCGGGTGTGACGATGGCAGCACGGGACCCCGATTGACCTCGGTGCGCTGGGCTTGCCGCCGTGGGACAATGCGCGTCATGGACTGGAAAGTGCTGCAGAACGGCTCGGACATCCGCGGTGTCGCGCTGGCCCCGGAGGACGGTGCGGCGGCCGACGTGAATCTGACCCCTATGGTGGTGCGGCGCCTGGGGTTCGCATTCGTACGCTGGCTGGCCCGGAACCTGGAGAAAGAGCCGCAGGAACTGACCATCGCCGTGGGCCGCGACAGCCGGATCAGCGGCCCGGCGCTGTCGGCCGCACTCTGCGAGGGGATCGCCGCGGAGGGCGCGCGGGTGTTGGATTTCGGCCTGGCTTCGACACCAGCGATGTTCATGAGCACGGTGACGCCGGGCTACGGCTGCGACGGCGCCGTGATGCTGACCGCGAGCCACTTGCCGGCCCACCGCAACGGCTGCAAGTTCTTCACCGCTCGCGGAGGGCTGAACCGCGAGGACATCGCCGCGTTGCTAACGTTGGCCGAAACCGGCGAGACCGGGCCTTCCGCTGAACGCGGGTCGATCGACGCGATCGATTTCATGTCGGTGTATTCCAGCCAGCTGGCGGAGCGCATACGGCAGGGTGTTGCGCATCCCCAGCACCCCGATCAGCCGCTGCGGGGGCTGCACATCGTCGTCGATGCCGGCAACGGAGCCGGCGGGTTCTTCGTGGACCGCGTGCTCGAACCCCTGGGCGCCGACACGACCGGCAGCCGGTTTCTCGAACCCGACGGCCACTTCCCGAACCACGTGCCGAACCCGGAACATCCGGATGCGATGGCGGCGCTGCGCGAAGCGGTCCTGGCTCACGGCGCGGATTTCGGTATCGCCTTCGATCCGGATGTCGACCGGGCGGCGGCGATGGATGGCTCGGGCCGGGAGATCAACCGCAACCGGCTGGTGGCGCTCGCCGCCGCGGTGGTGCTGCGGGAGCACCCGGGCACGGCCATCGTCACCGACTCGGTGACCTCGGATGGGCTGACCGAGTTCATCGAAGACAGACTGGGCGGCGTGCACCATCGATTCCGGCGCGGTTACCGCAACGTGATCAACGAAGCGCTGCGTCTGAACGAGACGGGGCAATCCTGTTGGCTCGCGATCGAGACCTCCGGGCACGCGGCCCTGAAGGAGAATTACTGGCTCGACGACGGGGCCTACCTGGTCGCGATGCTGCTGATCGAACTGGCGCGGGCACGCAGTGAAGGGCGGGACCTTTCCGACCTGATTGCGGATCTGCGCGAGCCCGCCGAGAGCCGTGAGTACCGGATCGGACTGCCCGCTCGGGACTTCGCCGCACAGGGTGAGCGTGTTCTCGACGCGCTGCGATCCCAAGCTGCCACCGAGCCCGGCTGGGAAGTCGTGCCGCACACACACGAGGGCGTGCGCGTCGCCTGCCGCGGACCGGGGGAACAGGGGTGGTTCCTGCTGCGCCTTTCGCTGCACGACCCGGTGCTGCCGCTGAACATCGAATCCGAAATCGCCGGCGGGGTGAGCAGGATCGCGGGACGCCTGGCCCGTTTCCTCTCCGGGCAGGATGCGAAGCTGGACCTGGGTACGCTCGCCGCTGCGGCCAAAGCCCAGCCGGATACGACCTGAAGCCATGCGCGAGACCGACGTGATCGTGGTCGGGGCGGGTATCGTCGGGCTGGCGACGGCCTGGCGGCTGGCCGAACGCGAACCGGGCATCCGGATCGCGGTGCTGGAGAAGGAATCCGATGTCGCGCGCCACCAGACCGGGCGCAATTCGGGCGTGCTGCATTCCGGGATCTACTATCGGCCAGGGTCGCTGAAGGCGCGCACCTGCCGCAGCGGCAAGCAGGCGATGGAGGACTTCTGTGACCGCCACGGGGTTCCCCGCGACCGTTGCGGCAAGGTCATCGTCGCGACCGACGGGACGGAGGTTCCGGCGCTGGAGGAGATCCTCCGGCGGGGCGAGGCCAACGGTGTCGAGTGCCGACGGATCGACGCGGCGGAGCTGAAACGCATCGAACCCGAGGCGCGTGGCGTTGCGGCGATCCACGTCCCGGAGACGGGAATCGTCGACTATGCGGCGGTCTGCCGCCAGCTCGCGTCGCTGTTGCGCGCAGCCGGTCATGCGGTGCATACAGGCTTCCCGGTCACGCGGATCGAGGTTTCTGCAGGGTCGGTCGCAGCCCGGGGGCCGGCCGGGACGGTGCAGGGGGGCTTTCTGGTGAACTGTGGCGGTTTGCACAGTGATCGGCTGATCCGGGCCAGCGGCTTCGAGCCCGAGGTCCGGATCGTGCCGTTTCGTGGCGAATACTTCCGTCTGCGCGCCGGTGCGCCCACGCTGTGCCGCAACCTGATCTACCCGGTCCCGGACCCGCGATTTCCGTTCCTGGGCGTGCACTTCACCCGGATGATCGACGGCAGCGTCGAGTGTGGCCCGAGTGCGGTGCTGGCACTTGCGCGCGAGGGCTATTCCTGGCGCGAGGTGAACCTGCGCGATCTGCTGGAATCGCTGACCTACCCGGGGTTTCTCCGGCTTGCCGGGAAATACTGGCGTGCCGGTTCC
>PULL01000306.1 GCA_003550945.1 Thioalkalivibrio sp.
CCTGCCCTACCCCATCGGCTGGATCATCCTGAGTGCGGCGTTCATCGGCCGGTTGCTGTACCTCAAGGCTCGGTGAAGAACGGCGGTTTGCCGCGTCTGGGAGATGTACTTAAGGCCGCCTCATGCCGAGGTGCCGGACCGCACCCCCGGAAGACGCTGCATCCTCCGCGAGACCCAAGCCACCTGCCATGCTGCCAACCACGACCGCGGACAGCGCGCCGCGGGTATGCTCACTAAGGATGATGACCCGTCGGGCCACCCCGAAAGATGAAAAGTCGGGCCACGGATGGACACGGATGTTTTTTGCTTGAAACCCAATCCGTGTCTATCCGTGGCCAAGAATGCCCTTTGACCTTTTCCGTGCCTTCCGTGTGCTTCCGCGGCTATATTTTCACGCTAACGGGGTTCCATTGCGGGCCTTTGAGCGTGGGCGGTCGCTTCCATCAGGAAACCTGCAACCTCGTCGGCGCCGGAAGTCGGCCCGGGAGCACGGCGCCCCAACGCAAGCAGTTCCGGCAGGCGGTCGATCCAGGCTCCGCCGTCCCAATCCGAGGGGAGCAACCGGATTCCGGACATCTCCCGCTCGATGAAGGCGTCCAGCACCGGGGATTCCGGAAAATGCTCACGCGGGAACCACGCGATGGGCACCCCGGATTGATGGGCCTCTGCCAGCGTGCTGTATCCCGCCTTGCAGACCAGCGCATCACAGGCATTCACCAGATCCGGGTGGTAGAAGTCGGATCGCGCCGGCAGCATCAGGACCGCGCCCTCGCGACGCCTCTCGCGCGCTGCACCCGGAATCAGCAGGACGCAGTCCGATCGGTCCTGAAGTCTTCCGAGAAAGGGATATCGGGCAGGAACGCCACCCATGCTGACCAGCACCAACGGTCGATCGGCATCGACGCCCAGATGATCGCGAACTGCAGTTCGGCTCTCGCGCAAGCGGCGGGCGATCGGCCCGACGGTGACGGCGCCGGACACCGGGTGACACACGGGGTGGGCCTGGATCCGCAGGCTGGCTTTCCGGTAGATGTGCTGAAGATATTCGATGAAAGGGGCCAGTTCGGGGTGCGCTTGCCGATAGGCCGTGTAGATCCAGTCCCAAGTGAAATTCTCGACCAGCACGGATCTCACGCCAGCGGCGGCTGCGGCATGCAGGCCCAGCGGGGAGACGTCACACACCACAAGGTCCTGGTCTGCAATCTCCTCGGCCAAAGCATCGACGGCGGCTGGCGAGAACGGCATGAATTGCGCGAGTTTCTTGAGCGTGGCCGGGATGTCCTCCTTCAGCGGAGATCGCTGAACCAGGCCGACATCCGTTCGCAGCTGCCGGTAGTCGACATCCCCCACTGCATCGCGGAAGAACCATTCCGGCGTTTCGGTGTAGACCCGCAACCCCAGCGCCGGCTGCTTCTCGCGGAGCGCCTGCATCACCGCGCAGGACCGGGACGCGTGGCCGAAGCCATGGGACGACACGAAAAAGGCGATGCGCTCCGGTCCTGAGGTCGTCACGTCGATCTATCCTTCACACCCGGCGTAGTGGGCATCCCCGCTAGTTCGAAGCGCGCGCTGCACCACCTTGCTCATGACAATACCGAATCAAGCGGTCTCTGGACGTGTCCACAACGCAAACAGAAGCCCGCCGAGAGCCCCGGCCAGGGAAAGGGCCGCGATCCCCGAAGGAAAGCGCGCGGCGCCGATCACGGTTGCCGGGAGCAGTGCGTTCATCACCAGCAGCGCGGCGGCAACTGCGGCGCCGCCGGCCAATGCGTGCAGCACGGCCCTACCGCTGGACCATGCGCGGGTGAGCAGGCCACTCACCGGCAGGGCCACCAGGAATCCGGCCGCGACCAGCAGTGCGTAGGTCGGGGCGAAGTTCAGGAGATCGTGCAGCGTGGTCTCCAGGCGGATGCCGAAGGGGATCGGCGCGCCAAGCTGTTGGATCATGGCCAGGTTGAACTGCGTCTGTATGATGCTTCCCAGCGCGGCGCTTACCACCACTGCTACGACCCAGGCAACGAGCTTTCTCAGTTTCTGCATCCGAATCGACCCCGGGATGGCCAGTGAGTCTGACCCGGCGTCAGTATCGCCGAGCCTTTGTTATTCTTACAGCCGCGCCCATCAAAATCATCCCGCCATGTCTGCACGTTCCCTGCTCCAGGCTTGCCTGCTCGCGCTGACCCTTTACACGGGCATCACCCAGGCGGTCGAGTACCGCATCGAGACGGTCGCCTCCGGTCTGGAGCATCCCTGGTCGATCGCCTTTCTGCCCGACGGCCGGGCTCTGGTCACGGAACGTGCCGGTCGGTTGCGCGTGATCGAGGACGGACTTCTGTTGGATGCACCGGTCAGCGGCGTGCCGGAATCCTTCGTACGCAGTCAGGGCGGGCTGTTTGCGGTACTTCCCGACCCGGATTTCGCTGAAAACGGTTTGATCTATCTCTCGCAGGCGCACGGAACCTCCGATTCGAACGGCACACGGCTTCTGCGGGGAAATCTGGACGGAATGGAACTCCGGAATGTCGAAGTGCTGTTCGCGGCTGAGCCACGTCGCTCGAACCCCGTGCATTACGGCGGCCGGATGGCACTGCTGCCGGACGGCACGCTGGTGCTGGGCCTCGGCGACGCCTTTGACCATCGCGAGGACGCGCAGCGGCTGGACAGTCACACCGGGAGCATCGTGCGTCTGCACCGCAACGGTCGGGTTCCGGCGGACAACCCGTTCGTCGGACATCCGGACGCGCGCCCGGAGATCTACAGCTATGGGCACCGAAACGTGCAGGGGCTGGTCTTCGACGAGGAGACGGGTGTGCTCTGGTCGCACGAACACGGCCCTCGTGGTGGCGACGAACTCAACATCATCGAGGCCGGGGTGAACTACGGCTGGCCCGTCGTCAGCCACGGGATCGACTACTCGGGCGCACTCATCACCCCCTACACCAGCCTGCCGGGGATGCGGGACCCGGTCCGGCACTGGACACCGGCGATTGCGCCCTCCGGCATGACGCTCTACCGCGATGACCTGTTTCCGGAATGGCGCGGCAGCCTGCTGATCAGCTCGCTGGTGCAACGTCACGTTCGGCGCCTGTCCCTGGACGGCACGCGCGTGACCGGTGAAGAACGCCTGTTCGAGGAAGTGGGCGAGCGAATCCGGGACGTGCACAGCGCCCCAGACGGATCCATCTACCTTCTCACCGACAAGCCCGACGGGCGGGTGCTCCGCGTCACACCCCAGTAGAGCGGCCTGCTACAACCCCTTCCTGCGCCGCTCGTCGACCGGAATGCCGCCGACGCCCCAGTTTTCCATCTCGACCTCGTCGATCACCACCACCGTGGTGGCCGGGTTCTTGCCCAACACATCGACCAGCAGCTGCGTCGCGCCCTCGATCAGCCGCCGCTTCTGTTCCTGCGTAACTCCTTCCCGCGTCACCTTGATATTCACATACGGCATCGCCACACCTCCTCGGGGTCGGACCAAGCCAAGTCTCTGAAATATCGCGCTTTCATGCCCGTTTCGGGAGCAGAAAACACCCTTATCACGGCATTTTCGGGGCCGAAAACACGCCTGCAAACCCTTCGCCCGCCGCTTCCGACCAGCGGGTGCCGAAGGCATGGGTCAGACCAGCACAACGAACACCGCCATTTTCGGCCCAAAATCGGTATCCTAGTCCCGCGCGACGCCGAGTCCAGCCCGTTCGCCTGCCGGTGATCCGCAGGCGGCAGCGGATCGGTCCCGACCGGAGCCCAGCAGAAACGAACCGCGTGCTCTCAACCAGAACGAAAAGATCTTCCCAGGAGACGCCCGACCCATGACCGATTCCGTGAAGTACGTCCTCGACGAACGCGACATTCCCAGACACTGGTACAACATCGTGGCGGATCTTCCGGTGCCCCCGCCACCCGTGTTGCACCCGGGAACCCATCAGCCCGTCGGTCCCGACGATCTCCTACCCATTTTCCCGATGGCGGTGATCGAGCAGGAGGTCAGCCAGGAACGGGAAATCGAGATCCCCGAGCCGGTCCGCGACATCTACCGCCAGTGGCGCCCCTCCCCGCTTTACCGTGCGCGCCGGCTGGAAAAGCTGCTCGATACCCCCGCGCGGATCTACTACAAGTACGAGGGCGTGAGTCCGGCCGGATCGCACAAGCCCAACACCGCGATTGCCCAGGCCTTCTACAACAAGCAGGAAGGCATCAAGCGCATCACCACTGAGACCGGCGCAGGCCAGTGGGGGTCCGCTCTGGCGCTGGCCGGGTCGTTCTTCGGCCTCGAAATCGAGGTCTTCATGGTGAAGGTGAGCTTCCAGCAAAAACCCTACCGGCGTTCCTTCATGGAGACCTTCGGCGCCCGTTGCATCGCGAGTCCCTCGGAACTCACTGCCGCCGGGCGTGCCGTGCTGGCCGAGCATCCGGACAGCACCGGGAGCCTGGGCATCGCGATCAGCGAGGCCGTTGAGCGCTCGGTGGAGCGCGATGATACCAAGTACGCGCTCGGCAGCGTGCTGAACCACGTGATGCTGCACCAGACGGTCATCGGACTGGAAGCGCTGAAGCAGTTCGAGATCGCCAATGATTACCCGGACATGGTGATCGCCCCCACCGGCGGCGGCAGCAACTTCGCCGGGATCACCTTCCCGTTCCTCGGTGAGCAGCTTCGCGGTGGGCGTAAGATCGAACTGATCGCGGTTGAACCCTCCGCCTGCCCCACCCTGACGCGTGGGAAGTACGCCTACGACTTTGGCGACACGGCGCACCTGACGCCGTTGGTGAAAATGCACACCCTCGGCTCGACCTATGTGCCCCCCGGCTTCCACGCGGGAGGCCTGCGCTACCACGGCATGGCACCCCTGGTGTCGCACGTGACGGACCTCGGGATGGTGAAGCCGCGTTCCTACACCCAGCTGCAGTGCTTCGAGGCGGGCATGCAGTTCGCGAAGGCCGAGGGCATCATCCCGGCTCCCGAGGCCAACCACGGTGTGCGTGCGGCGATCGACGAGGCCTTGCGCTGCAAGGAGGAAGGCGTGAGCCGTGCCATCCTGTTCAACCTCTGTGGCCACGGCAATTTCGACATGCAGGCGTACCGAGACTATCTCGACGGCAAGCTGATGGACCTCGAGTACGACGAAGGCGAGATCGCGATGGCGCTCTCCGGGCTGCCTTCGGTGGCATGATGTCGCGGCGCTGGCCGGACCCTCCGGCCAGCGCCGATGGCCCCCGCCCGCCGCGCCATGCCACCCGGCAGCTGGCGGGTACTCAGGAGTGGCCCAGTTCGCCGATGCCCTGCCCCCTGAAAAACTCTCGGTAGTGCGATTCCAGCGATTCCGGATCGAAGCGGCGGTCGCAGAGCTCGTGGACCTCGCGCAGGAACCGCTTCTGACGGCGCCTCGGCCGTCCGTCGAGCATCACGGCCACCTGCAGGACATCGAGCAGCAGCGCCTGTTGCCGCGCACCCAGCTTCTGAATCGCGCCAGCGTGCCCCGGCCAGTCGAGGTCCAGTGTTCCGGGCCGGATCTCCAGCGTGTGGAACAGGCGTGTCAGCAGAATCACGAAATTGGGATGATCGTTGGTGCTGCGGATGATGGCCTCGGCCACGGCTTCGAGCAGCAGACGGCGCGTGGGCTCGTCCAGCCCGTTCAGCTCTCTGGACAAGCGCTGCACCAGTTCTTCGATCGCGATCGGGCCAGCGGCACGGATCCGTGATGCCCGCATCACCCAACCGATGATGATCGCGTTCCAGACCGCGTAGATCGCGATCGCCACCAGCGGAATCAATGCCCGCACGGCCGCGCGCGCCAAAACCCTGCGCAGCATCACGCGCACGATGAAGCTGGTCGCGCCGATTTTCAGCCGGTAGAGCAGCGCGTAGGCCCAGAGCTTCCACCGCGGAACACGAAGGAACGGATCGATCCCGTAAATCGGCTCCTGCGGGTCCGGCAGATCCAGCGCCGAACGCGACAGGCCGATCGCCATCACCTGCTCCACTTCCGGCTCGGACAGGCGAAGCCCCGCGATGGAGGCGACGCGCGCGACGCGCCACAACACCACCCAGTACAGGAACACGATTTCCACCGCGCTGATCACGATCGATACGCCCAGGAAGATCGCCCAGTACTCGAGCCAACGCAGCCAGGACTCGTCCGTGTCGGTGATGGTGAAGTTCAGCCAGATTTCCAGGCCGCCGATCAGTGCGCCCGATGCGATACCGGAGACGGCAGCGAGTATCACCGCGGACATTTCCAGCCACCGGATGTGCCTCAGTTCCGCCTCGGGCCATCGGTGCAGCCTCGGCTCGTCCAGCGGATTCCGCCTGCGCAGGAATCGAACCGCCGTGCGTTCGATCGCATTCAGCTCGGAGATGTTTGGACGCGCCGGATCCATGGTGTCGATACTCCCTTCGAGCCGGTGTTACCGCCGGGTCAGTGAGACGCCGTTACCCACCCCGGGTGTGGGTTTCCGGCAGCAATGCCGTTGCGTGCCGGGCGGGGATCGCAACTCCTAACGAATGGCATCCTGTACCGAGGCGAAGCTTCGGATCCAGGGCTGGTTGCGTTGGATCTCCGCGGGCAGCGAAGCGATGGCAATGCGCGCGGCCTCGGCATTCGGATAGCTGCCCGCGATGGCCACAAACCAGTCAGCGCCATTGCGCTCTGTGCGGAACCACGCGGTTTCCCGATCGAGCGGATGTCGATCGAGGAAGTCGCGCACCCCGCGCTCCTTTGCGAGCCCCAGGACCTGGATAGTGAACGCCGTACGCGGCTGTGCACGCACCCACTCGAGCCCGCCGCTAGCCGGAGCCGGCCTTCGCTCGACCGCGGCTGGCGCTGGTGCGGCAGTCGCGGTGTCCTCACGTGCCGCCGGCGCAGGAGGCGCCGCGTCCGCACGCGGGGTCGGCGCGGCTCTGGGTGGTGGCGGCGTGGTCGCGACCGTGGGTGTGGGTGGCGCCGCGTCCGCGCGGGGGCGAACCGCGACGGGTGGCGGAGTGGGTTCGACGCGGACGGGTTCCGACGCGATCAGCCCGGTCTCGGTCACGGCAACCGCCACAGGGGCTTGCGCCGCACGATCCAGTGCCTGTTCCTGCAAGGACCGTGCGTCGGAAACGCTGTTGGTCTCCGAGAAATGCTCCACCACGTAGCCGGCGCGCGCCGCTGCCTGCCGGTATTCGCCACGCTCGAGATCCAATCGTGCAATCGACAGTTCGGAGCGTGCGAGGCCCTCGTGCAGGTCGACCAGGTACGGAAGCGCCTCGTCGCGGTAGCGCGAGTCCGGGAACCGTGTCACGAAGACGCCGAAATCCTCGACGGTTGCGCGCGCCTTCTCGATATCCTCGAGCAGCTCCGGGCGCGACGACGCGACCCGGTGGCCCTGCTTCCAGATTCCGTATCCAGCGACGGCGTGCAGGTAATGCGCATAGTCCTTCTGCGTGAAGGAGGCATCGGTCGATACCAGTGCCCCGGTATGCCGCCGGGCGAGATGGGGTTCCTCGGCCCGAATGCAGGTGTAGGCAGTCTGCAGACGCGCGCTGGTCGACAGTGGGCCGTCCGGGAAGTGCCGGTCGAGTGTCTGCATTGCCGCGTCCGCCCCTGCGCAATCGCGACGCTCGATGGCTTGCGAAACCTGCGCGTGAGCGGAGCGCTGATCCGGCACCGGGGTGCCGTTGGTCGCGCAGCCAGCGAGCAGGAGTCCGAGGCCCAGGACCGCGAACAAGCCGGTCCCGCCCGCGGGCCGCCAGGGAAACCGATGCAAAGCGGTGGTGTTCACCGGTGCATTCTCACCCAAATCGATGCCGTTTTCCCAGCCTTCGCCCGGCGCAACGATCCATTGGCCGCTACTCGGCTCAAGGCAGGCCCTTGTGTGATGCAGGCGTCGCCCGGTCCTGAGACCAGGTGCGCAGTGCCTTGATCTGCTCCGACATGGTCTTGGAAAGCGGAACGATCCGCGACGCGCTCCAGAACAGGTCGCGTTCGTTCATCTCGCGGCCGTCCTCCCAGGCATGCACCGCGGCGGATTTCACCGCCTGCTCGATCTCCGCCCCGCTCCAGCTCCGCGTGAGTACCGCGAGGGTCTTCAGGTTGAACGCGGCCGGATCTGCACCGGCGTTGCGCAGATGGATCTGGATGATTCCGGTGCGTTCCTCCTCGGTCGGCAGATCGAGGAAGAACAGCTGGTCGAAACGGCCCTTGCGGATCACCTCGGCCGGAAGCAGCTGAATGCGGTTCGCGGTCGCGACGACGAACACCCCGGGCGGCTTTTCCTGCATCCAGGTCAGGAAGCTCGAGAAGATGTTCGGGTTGTTGCCACGATGGCTCTCCGAGTCGTAGCCGAAACTGTTCTCCATCTCGTCGATCCAGAGCACCATCGGGGCGATCTGTTCCGCGATCTGCAGCGCGTGGTCGAACGCGTATTCCGGAGCCCCGTAAGCTCCGGAAAGCACCAGGTTCATGTCCAGCCGCACCAGCGGCAGCGACCAGGCACTGGCGATGACCTTTGCGGCCATGCTCTTCCCACAGCCGCTTACGCCCATGAACAGGACCCCGGAAGGCGGTGGCACACGGGCATCGGCGCGTTCCCCGGAGAAGAAGCTGCGCCGGCTCAGCACCCACTCCTTCAGGTTCTCAAGGCCTCCCACGCGATCGATGTCGACGCTGTCCGGAATGAACTTCAGGCAGGCCTCGCGCATCAGGGCCGTTGCCTTCTCGGCCCGGATCTCGGCCAGCCCCTCCTCCGTGCCCAGCTTGTTCTCCAACCCAAGGCGACGCATCAGGTGCCGGACCTCGGACAGCATCATGCCCTTCATGGAGGCGGCGGCCTGGATCAGCCACGGCTCGGGAGGTGCCGCGCTGCCACGTGCCACGAGCGTCTGCAATTCACCGAGAATCTCCTCCCCGTCAGGCGCGCCCAGCTCGGCGGTGAAGACTTCCCGAGACAGCGGCTCCGGAATCTTCCAGAGCGGGCAAGACAGGAAAATGAAGGTTCCGCCCTCGCGAAGGGACAGGTAGAGATCGCGCAACATCCGCACGAGCTCTGGCCGTTCCTCGAACAGCAGCGGCAGATCCTTGAACAGGTAAAAGGCCTCGCGCGGCGCCGCGAGAATCGACCCCAGCGCCTCGACCGGATCATGAGGATGTCCGGGGTCCTGCCCCGGGAAGCCCCGCGTCGCGGTCCAGACGTGTACCGGACGCGTATCGCCGTAATGGGACTCCGACAATCCCGCGAGCAGGCGTTCGAGCCGATCCTCCTCGTGGCAACGCACGTAGATCAGAGGCTCCCCGCCGGTCAGGGCCTTGCCGATTCGGTCGATCAGGTTGTTCACAGCGGGTGCTCCGGTCCCCGTGATGGGCGACCGGCATCGAGTCGTTCGGGGTATTGGCAGGAACGGGGCCCCTGGAACAGAGGCCCCGCGTAACCGATTTGGCTGAGCGAACTAGAGGGTTGCAGTGAGGATGCCCATCCCGGCGCCACCGAGGGCACCGACGGTTCCGCACACGGACGGATGATAGGCAAGCCAGCCTGCACGCATGCCGACGGCACAGGACGAGTAAAAGGCGACGAAACCGACCGAGGCAAGAATCACGACCTGCGGCAGCATGGCGGCAGCAATGATTGCTTCCATCTTTCCTCCAGAGCTCTTTGGGTGGAATGCGACGGTCGCGGGCTGTTGTGTGCCGGCGGCGGTCGCGAAGTCGAAGCCTTTTTTGATTGGTGCGAACGTTACTCCCGAAGCGCAATGCCGTCAAACCCCCCACCCGCATCGAGGGTTTGGGGTAACCTGACGGCTTCATCCCATCCGCCCAGCACGCGGGAGCTCGCCGATGCCCGACCTGCCCGAAATCCGCAACATGGCCCTTTTCTGCGACTTCGAGAACATCGCGCTGGGTGTGCGGGAAGCCAAGTATCCACAGTTCGACATTCGCCGCGTGCTGGAACGGCTGCTCCTGAAGGGCAACATCGTTGTCCGCAAAGCGTACTGCGACTGGGACCGATACAAGGAGTTCAAGGCGCCAATGCACGAGGCCGCGTTCGAGCTGATCGAGATTCCGCACGTGCGCCAGTCCGGAAAGAACTCGGCGGACATTCGCATGGTCGTGGATGCCCTCGATCTCTGCTACACGAAAGGCCACGTCGATGCCTTCGTGGTCATCAGCGGAGACTCCGATTTTTCACCGCTGGTCGCCAAGCTGCGCGAAAACAACAAGCTGGTGATTGGCGTTGGGGTGAAGAAATCCACGTCGGACCTCCTGACCACGGCCTGCGATGAATTCATCTACTACGACGATCTGGTCCGCGAAGAGGCCCGCAAGACGCGCAAGCCGCGCAAGACATCCAAGGCGGCCGGAAAGGAGGGTGCTTCCGGGAAGGCCGCCGAACCGGACAACGACGACCGGCGCCAGGAAGCCATGGATCTCGTGGTCGAGACGGCCGAGGCGCTGCAGGCAGAGCGCGGCGAGGGAGAGCCAATCTGGGGCTCGATGGTCAAGCAGGCAATCAAGCGGCGCAAGCCGGGCTTCAACGAGAGCTACTACGGATTCCGGACCTTCAGCGCGTTGCTGGAGGAAGCCGAACGCGCCGGGCTGATCGGCCTGGAACGCGACCAGCGCTCCGGGGGGTACATCATTCAGCTTCAGGAGTGAAAGGGAAACGGTGATTAGTCCGTCATCGCGAGGAGCAGCCGCGAGCGCAGCGTGGCGGGACGTGGCCATCCATAAGGCGCTGATTTCTCAAAGCGACGTCGGGATTTCCGCGCTGCGCTCGCAATGACAACAGCATTGACCGGCATTTCCAGGGCGCACGGCTCCGCTCCCCCGATCGACGCAGCCGAACGGTCCGCGCTACTCTTCCCCGGAAAGCGGATCCGCGTCCGGAGCCGCGGCTGCCGGAGAGTCCTGATGGCCCTTACACCCCGCCCTGGCACCATCGCGGTGCTGTTTCTGTTCGGCGCAGCGCTGCTGCCCGCCGGCCCGGTCGTCGCGGAAGGAGTATCCGAAGTCACCGTGTATCCCGATCGCGCCAGCGTGACACGAGTGCACACGGTACCGATCGCCGCCGGCGAAGGGGTGGTCCGCATCCACCCGCTGCCGCCGGGCCTGAACCCGGCCAGCCTCCAGGTTCGGGCGGATGGACTGGAGGGGTTGACCCTGCGACACGCGGAGACCCGAGTCGTGCACGGCCGGGACTTGGCCCACCCCGAGGAACAGCAGCTGACCGAGATGCTGCAGGCCGCACAGGACGAGCGCCGCCGACTCGCTGACGGCCGCCAGGCCCAGACATTGAAACTCGGATTCATCGAGCGCCTGACCGAGAACGCGGGTGCGGTGGAACCGGCGCTGCCCCCGGACCAGTGGCACCGTGCCTGGGGCCTGATCGGCGATGGCGCGCTGGAGGCGCTGGAGAGGATCACGCGAATCGACGAGGCCCTGCGCGATGTCGACTCGGAAATCAATCGCATCCAGCGGGAACTGAACGCTTTGCGGACGGACCGGAGGGACACGCTGGAAGCTGCGATCCACTACCACGCAGCCAGCGCCGGGAGCGCCCGCGTCACCCTCGACTACGAGGTCCCCGGGGCCAGTTGGGCACCTCTGTACGAGGCCCGGCTGGATACGGCGTCAGGGCAGATGCAGTGGGTGCAGCGCGCCGAGGTGCGCCAGAATACCGGCGAGTCCTGGGTCGATGTCGTCCTGCACCTGTCCACCGCGCGGCCAGCGCTGGGAGGGCGGCTGCCTGAGTTGCAGCCCTGGTTCATCGACATCGCCCCACCCCCGCGGGCGTCGCCCCGGCGCGAAATGAGCGCGCTGGACATGATGGCCGCGCCTGCAGCAGTCCCGGAGGTGGCAGTGCTGGAGACCACCGGTTTCACCAGCTACTACCGCGTGCCTGCGCGCGTTACCCTGCCTCCGGACAACCGCGAGCAACGCTTTCTGCTGGCAAGCGGCGAGTTGCAGACCGAACTCTCGGCACGCGCGGTTCCCGCGCTGTCCCCGCACGCCTACCTCTTCGCGCAGACGGTGTTCGAAGGCGATACGCCCCTGCTGCCGGGGCCGGTAAACCTGTTCCAGGACGGGCAGCTCGTTGGCCGGACCCGCGTCGCAACCCTGCCCCCGGGTGCGCCGCTAAGGCTCGCCTTCGGCGTCGATGACCGGATCGAGATCAGCCGCACGCTCGACCGCGACAGCATCGGTCGCGAGGGGCTGCTGCGTCGCCAGCAGCGTCTGGAACGCGGCTACCACATCACGGTCCACAACCGTCACGATCGTTCCCTGGCCGTCACCATACTGGATCGCATGCCGGTCGCCCGCGACGAGCGCATCAAGGTGGAGCTGACGCCGGCGACCACGAAACCCTCCGAGCGCGATGTCGACGGCCGGCTCGGCGTGCTGGCCTGGAACATCGAGCCTGCCGCCGGCACCCGCGAAGAACTGCGCTTCGGCTACACGGTCTCTTGGCCCGAGGACGTGGAAGGCATCCAGGGTCTCGATCCGGCCTGGCGCTGAAACTCCCTCTTGGCATAACGCCGCCGCTCCAAGACCGTTGAACCGGCGCTTTCGCTATACTGATGCAAGGGGCGTGGCGGGTTGGAAACCCTATCGCTCCGGGGTCGGAACGGCGACCTTCTGATATCGATTTTCCACGGATGAGGGCAGCCCCTATGACGTTCAAGGTCGGCGAACTGGTCATCATGCAGAATGCCAGCTACTACACGGAGTGGAACGGCGCTCTGGGCGTGATCGTGAGTCCGTTGGCACCCCGGACCTCGATGGACCTGGTCAGCATGAAATACCGTACCAATCCCAGCTACCGGGTGAAGGTCCTCACTCAGGACGGGATCATCGTCGATGCCCGCCCGCATCAGATCCGGCGTCTGCACGGCCCGGACGACGCGACCACGCGCGACCGCAGCCGGAGCCGCCCAAGACCGGCGGTCGTCGCTTGACCCTGCTTTCCGGGACCGCGAAGCGGCGAGGCGCAGGTCGGGTTTTACTGATCGCCTCGGCTGCGGCCGTGGTCACGCTGATCTCCGCCTGCGGCGACTTTCTGCCCGGGCAGTGGGAATACCGCTGCGAACCCTCCATGCTGGTCCTGGAACGCGACCGCTGCTACGCGGCGCTGGATCTCGAAGGAACGCCGCTTGCTTTCATCCCCGAAGGCGACGGCTGGCTGTTTGCCGCGGCCTGGACCAGCGACGACTACCAGCTGATCCAGTCCACGCTGGACATTCCCGGTCTGCGTCGCGCGGTGCGGGCCGAGGAAGGCTACTGCGCGGGTCCGATCTGCTGGACCGAGTTCACCAACGCCGAGGTGTCCAGAATCGCGGGACGTGGGGCCTTCCGCGTCGAGCTGACACGCGTGTTCTATTCCGAGGAGGGGCGGATGCGCCGTGGCACCACCGGATTCCACGTACCCTCGCGCGGGTTGCCGGAGACGCTGGAGCGCCTGCGTGGCCAAACCTCGCCCGAAACGGACTGAGCCGCTGAAACGACGCAGCCCGTCGGCCGTTGGAACCGGTACTCATTTGCCCTGCAATTCAGGGGGTTGAATGGGTCCCTGTCTTTGCGGGCAACTGGGCCGGCGTTAAGATGCGGCCCCAGCGGCCGCGGCGGAGCCCCGGCAGGCAACCCGAGGCGCTCGTGACACCGGAGGAAAGAGCATGGTCGAACCCACTCAGTACGAAGAACATCCCTTCGCGCCGTACGTGCGCATCCTCGGCAAGGGCAAGAACGGCACGCGACCGTTCACCGAACAGGAAGCCTTCGATTCCTTCAGCATGATCCTGGCCGGACAGGTTGAACCGGTCCAGCTGGGCGCGTACATGATGCTGATGCGCGTGAAGGAAGAAACGCGGGAGGAGCTGGTCGGGTTCGTGCGCGCGGTCCGCAACTCCATCCAGATCCCTGCCGACGCGCCAAGGGTGGACCTGGACTGGTCCTCCTACGCCGGCAAGCGCCGCGTGCTTCCCTGGTACCTGCTTTCCACCCTGTTGCTGGCCCAGAACGGAATCCGCATCTTCATGCACGGGGCGAGCGGCCACACCATTGGCCGCATTTACACGCGGGACGTGCTGTCCGCGCTCGGCATCGCGCCCTGCACCTCGATCGAGGAGGCCTGCGAGCGCATGGCGACCGAAAACTTTGCCTACCTCGACATTCAGTACCTCTGCCCCAGACTTTACGAAATCATCGAGTTGCGACCGCTGATGGGCCTGCGTTCGCCGGTGCACACCGTGGCGCGGAGCGTGAACCCGTTCAACGCGCCGTACGTGATGCAGGGCATCTTCCATCCCGGCTACCGCCCGGTACACCAGGAGGCGGCGATGCTGCTCGGCGAGGCCAACGTGGCGGTGATCAAGGGCGAGGGGGGTGAAATCGAGCGCAACCCCGACAGCGCCTGCCTGGTCCAGAGGGTTCGCAATGGCGTGCTCGAGGAAGAAGAATGGCCGGCGATGTTCGCGCGTCGCCACACCCGCGACGACTATCTGGACATCGGTCGGCTCACCCGCTTCTGGCACGGGGAGAGCGAAGAGGAGTACGGCGAGGCCGCGGTCATCGGGACCGCAGCCATCGCGTTGCACCTGATGCAGAAAGCCCCGACGCCGGAGGCCGCGACCGGATTGGCCCGGGAAATGTGGCAATCCCGCAACCGCGCCGAAATGCGCGCGGCCGCCTGATCCACCGAGCCGGCTCCAGCGATGGAGTGGCCGGAACTGCAGGCGCTGAAGCGGCGCATGCGCGATTTCGCAGAGCGTCGGGACTGGGACCAGTTCCACGCACCGAAGAATCTCGTAATGGCGTTGGCGGGCGAGGCTGGCGAGCTGATCGAGCATTTTCAGTGGCTGACCGAGGCCCAGAGCGCTGAACTGGATGCCCGCACGCTGGAGCAGGTCGCCTCGGAGATCGCCGACATCCAGATCTACCTCGCGCGCCTGGCCGACAAGCTCGACGTCAGCATTGCCGACGCAGTCGAGCGCAAGGTCGCGGAAAACGAGCGCAAGTACCCGGTGGATCGGGCCTACGGCAGCGCCCGCAAGTACACGGAATACGGAACCGGCGACTGAACAGGTGCGGATAGCTGGCAGGTCAGGGATGATGGTCTCCCCACCCAGGATCCAGACCTTCCTGATCGCTTGCAGATTGCGGACCGGAGCCCTCACCCCCGATCCCCGTCCCGCAGTCCGCAGAAGTGAAAAGGCCCGGTCCAGGAACCGGGCCTTGTGCCTTCAGGCGGTATCGAGCGGGTTACTCGGATTCAGCCTGCTGCTGCGGAGCAGGGGCGCCCCACGGACCGGCATGCGGACCCCAGTGGTAGGGGTGACCCCAGCCACGGTAATAGGGGTCGTAGTAGCCCCAACCGTCGCCACGGCCATAGCCACGGCCCCAGCCGCGACCGCTGCCGCGCATCGAGAAACCGATGTCGCCGAACATGTCACCCAGAC
>PULL01000219.1 GCA_003550945.1 Thioalkalivibrio sp.
CAGGGACATCCAGTGACGGTCTTTGCCGTCCTGTGCTGGCCCCTCCGGCACTGCAACGGAGAAATCCTGTTGCACGCAGGAACGGCTCAGTGGTCAGGAGAAACCGCGAGCGCTTTTTCGATGGCAGGACGCAGATCCTCGGGGCGGGCGCTGGGGGCAAAACGGTCGATCACCTGTCCGTCACGGCCCACCAGGAACTTGGTGAAGTTCCACTTGATCGCCTGCGTCCCCAACGCTCCGGGAGCCTGCTGTTTCAGTAACCGGTACAGCGGATGGGCGTTGCCGCCATTGACCTCGATCTTCGCGAACATCGGAAACTCGACCTGGAAACGGCTGCTGCAGAACTGCGCGATCTGCTCCGGGCTTCCGGGCTCCTGGCTGCCAAACTGATTGCAGGGAAAACCCAGCACCTGGAAACCCTGGTCCCCGTAGGCCTGATACAGGGCCTGCAGCCCATCGTACTGCGGCGTGAAACCGCATTCGCTGGCCACGTTCACGATCAGGAGCACCTGTCCGCGATAGTCCGCAAGATCCTGCGGCCGCCCGTCCAGCCGCTCCGCCTGAAAATCGTAAACACTCGCCATGCCCTACACCCCCAGCCGTTGCTCGATGTCCAACAACAGTTCGCTCATCCCCTGTGACAGCGCCGCGACCAGTGCCTCCGGCGATCTCGCCGCGATCGGAATCCGGCGCTCCAACTCCCAAAGCGACGTACCTTCATCACCCTGGACGAACACCCGCATCGCGACGACGGCCAGACCCGGTGCCGCAGCGTCCAGGTCGCCGTGAAGGCCGGTGAGCAGCACATCGATCTGCCGGGCACCCGGTTCGACGCGCGCATCGGCGACCAGCCGCACGGAACCGTTCTCGCGGATCCAGCGCTCGCGGAACAGCTGCTCGACGTGTTCACGGGGGTTCAGAAACCACTCGTTGTAGAAATCCGACTCGTAGCGGTGAGGACCGAGCCGATAGACCAGGCCCTTGCCGGCAATCGCGGGGGCCACCCGCACCGAACCCAGCTCAACAGGAACCGGCGCGGCTTCGGTTGCCGGTGCCGCAGGCACCTCGAGCAGGAACCACGCCCGGTCGACCGCCGGCTGGGTAGGCACCAGGGTGCAACCACCAACCAGCAGCACCACCAGTGCCAGCGCTGTCCACCGGCCACTCAAGCTGAACATGTCATTGGCCTCTCTCGAGTGCGCTGCGCGGCGGCGGGCCTCCGAAGATGGCACCGGCCGGATTGCGCCGGGCATCCTCGCTCAGGGATCGCAGTGTCGCGGTAGCCGAGTGCAGATCGCCCAACGTGGCCGCCAGGCGCTGCTCGCTCATGTCCAGCCCTCGGTCCAGGCGCGTCACCACCCGTTCGATCTGCCGGACCAGTTCGCCGAGATCCGCCTCCTCGACGGTCCCGCGCAGGGATTGCAGCGTCACGCGCGCTTCGCCCGGCAAGGCGGCGACATCGGGATCTTCGAGCAGACGCTCCACCGCGGCCAGCAGCCTCTGGCTCTGGGCCAGGGTCTCGGTGAGTTGCGCGGTCATCGCGGTCGCCTGCCGGTTAAGCGTCTCTGTGTCCAGGGCCGCGACGGTCCGCTCCAGCGTGAACAGCAGGGTGCTCGCGCCATCCACCACGCCCTCGATGTCGAGCAGGTCGATCCGGCGCAATGCGCCCTCCGCGTATTCGAGAAACTGTGTGGCAATGCTCGGTGCAGACGGGATATAAACGGTGCGCGGCTGCCAGGCAATGGGAAGCGCCGGGTGCGTCGCGGGGTCGAGAAAGTCCAGCTCCAGATAATTGATCCCGGTGATGCCCTGCGCCGCCATGCGCACGCGCAGGCCGGCATCGACGAGCGGCCCGAGGATGTCTTCCGAGAAGTATCCCTCCCGGGCCGTGGTGGCGAAGCGATCCGGACGCAGCCGCCCGTGGACCAGCACGTAACGCTTGCGTTCGACCGGGGACACGTCGGCCTCGTATTCGGTCGAGGTGAACCCCAGGCCGGTCACCTCTCCAATGGTTACACCCCGGAACTTGATCGGGGCACCGACGTCGAGTCCCTGCACCGAACCATCGATGTAGGTTTCCATCATCACGGTCGGGCGGAACAGGTTTCCGGTACCCATCACCACCAGCACGATCACGGCCACCGCGATCGCGCCCAGAATGAACAGGCCAAGCCTGAAGTGCTGCACGGCATTCATGCCGAAGGATCCTCCGTTTCGGCCCGACGCAGGAAGCGCCGGACCCAGGGGTGCTCGCTGCTGTCCCGGAGCACGCGGGGGTCCCCGTCCGCAACGATCGACCGGGTCTCCTTGTCCAGCATAATCACGCGGTCGGCAATCGCAAAAATGCTCGGCAACTCGTGCGTGACGACCACCATGGTCATACCCAGGCTGGAAGAGAGACGCCGGATCAACTGGTCCAGTTCCGCCGAAGTGATCGGGTCCAGCCCCGCCGAGGGCTCGTCGAGAAACAGCACCTTCGGATCCAGCACCATCGCCCGCGCGATCGCCGCGCGCTTCTGCATCCCGCCGCTGATCTCCGATGGCATGAAGTCACTGTATTCGGCCAATCCCACCAGTTGGAGTCGCGCCCGGGCGATGCGGTTCATCGCCGCGTGCGGCAGCCTCGTGTGAACCTCCAGCGGCAGCCGCACGTTCTCGAGCAGGCTCATCGAGCCGAACAGCGCACCCATCTGGTACATCACGCCGATCTGGCGGAGGATGTCCTCGCGTTCGGGGCCCTCCGCCCGGGTCATGTCGGCGCCGTCGATCAGGATCCGGCCCGTGAGCGGCCGATACAGCCCGATCATGTGCTTGAGCAATGTACTCTTGCCACTCCCGGAACCCCCGAGGATCACGAAAACCTCGCCTCTGCGCACCGTGAAATCGAGGTCTTCCATGATGATCATCGAGCCGAACCCCATGGTCAGCCCTTCCACCCGGATGATCACGTCCTCTGCGTCGGCCATGGGTCAGATGCCCAAGTGGTAGAACAGCACCGCGAACAGACCGTCCGCGACCACGATCAGGATGATCGCGCTGACCACCGCGCTGGTGGTCGAACGCCCGACCGCCGCGGCACCCGCGCCCGTCTGCAGGCCGCGCAGGCAGCCGACGCTGGCGACCAGGAAACCGAACACGCAGGCCTTGAACAGCCCGGAAGCCAGATCCGAGAAATCGACCGCACCGCTGACCTGGTTGAAAAACGTGACCATCGGAATTCCGAAACCGCGCATCACCAGCGCCGCGCCGACCAGTCCGATCAGGTTCGCATACAAGGTGAGCAGCGGCGCGACGAAGATGCCGGCGAGGATCTTGGGTACCACAAGAAAGCGCACCGGATCCAGACCCATGGTCTGCAGCGCGTTCACCTCCTCGTTGACCTTCATGGTGCCGATCTCGGCGGCGAAGGCAGCCCCCGACCGGCCGGCCAGAAGAATGGCCATCATCAGCGGACCCAGTTCCCGGAACAGCGAAATCGCCACGAGGTCGGCGACAAAGATCTCCGCACCGAACTGGCGCATCGCCACCGCCGACTGGAACGCCAGGATCACGCC
>PULL01000149.1 GCA_003550945.1 Thioalkalivibrio sp.
ACTTTCAAATGCTGGGGTTGGCATATTCGCTTCGCTTTCGTTTTACGGGAGCGGTCCACACCAACTACCAAAGGGAAGTTTCGAAGCCACGGACAGGAGAGAGTGGATGTATGCATTCAATTGTGTTGTCGGCGAAAGCCTCCGCATCGGCGATGTAGCCCGCATTCATGTTCGTCGTGTTGTAAGGGGCGGCGATCAGGATGAGGTCTGGCTTGCGATCGAGTGGTCGGGAAAAGAACGGGCTCCGTTGGAGATCATTCCGCCCCGAGAGCCGAAAACGGCTTGACTGCCCTGCCGGGCCTTGAGTCTCGGCCCGGAATCCAATTCTTTGTCATTTGTCACCCGCTTTTGTTTTGCAAAAGCGTTCCGCAACATTTAGGGATATCTTAACCACCAAGGAGATGTAAAATCATGTGCACTTTTCATTGTGGTGTAGGGGAGAGCCTTCAGATCGAGGGTTCGGTCCGTCTGTACATCCGGAGCTTCGAGCGCGATCAGGTATGGCTCTCGATGGAAACGCCGGAAGGATCGAAGTCCGTCGTGCACCTCATCACGTCGAGCGACGAGGAGGAGTTTCCGCCGTTCGGTCCCGCTTTTTGAGAGCCGAACTGAACCACGGTCAAGGATGACCCAGTGAAGCAACCGTTGCGACTCCGGCCCCGTTGGCCGCGCTTGGGCGACCTGCGCGCTCCGGTGCGGTCAGCAGGCCCGGGGTCGCGCTTCAGTCATCCTTGTTGACCCGCCGGGCAACGATCGCGTTGCCGCTCTCATCGAACCAGTGAATCTCCGCAGCCGGTGCGGTGAGGGTCAAGTCTTGCCCTCGTTCCTGTGCCGGGCCTTCCGTCAGACGTGCTGCCAGCAAGCCGACCCCGCTGGGTGCCGGCCCGGCTCCGTCCGTGCTCAGGACCACGGATTCCGGCGGGCGAAGATAGACAATCCGCTCGTGGCCCAGCATCTCCACCGTCTCCACCGATCCCCGGATCGCCACGCGGCCGCTGTCTCCGTTCATCGGCGACGTGTCCTGTTCCGCGCGGAACATTTCGGGCCGGATCCCCGCGTATCGCGCGCGTTCGGGAAGCCCGGCCGGGAGCCGCAGCCAGCCGTCACCGAGCCGAGCCACGCGTTCACCGTCGCGTCGTTCGAACGACGGTTCGAACAGGTTCATCGGCGGGCTGCCGAGAAATCCCGCAACGAACAGGTTGGCCGGCTGATCGTAGAGCTGGGCAGGCGGGCCGACCTGCTGGATGATCCCGTCGCGCATGACCGCGACGCGATCACCGAGGGTCATTGCTTCGACCTGGTCGTGGGTCACGTACAGCGTGGTCACACCGAGGCGGCGCTGCAGCGCGCCGATCTCCGCGCGGATCTGCACGCGCAGGCGCGCGTCGAGGTTTGACAGCGGCTCGTCCATCAGGAACACGTCGGGTTCGCGCACAATCGCGCGGCCCATCGCGACCCGTTGTCGCTGGCCGCCGGACAGCTCCGCGGGCCGCTTGTGCAATAGAGCCTCGAGCCCCAGCGCCCCGGCTGCGTCGAGCACGCGGCGTTCGCGCGCGGCACGTCCCATCCCACGCATGCGCAGCGGAAACTCGAGGTTGCCGCGCACCGTCAGGTGCGGGTACAGCGCGTAGTTCTGGAACACCATCGCGATGTTGCGCTCGCGCGGACCCAGCGCGTCGACCCGCCGTTCGCCGATCAGGATCTCGCCGTCGGTGGCCTGCTCCAGCCCGGCAAGCAGCCGCAGCAGCGTGGACTTGCCGCAGCCCGACGGCCCGAGCAAGACCAGCAGTTCGCCATCGCGCACGCCGAGGTCCAGCTTCGGGATCACGGTGTGATCGCCGAAGGCTTTGCGCACGCCTCTGAATTCGACACTGGCCATTCGTTGTCCTGTTCCCCTCTGGGCTTGGCCGCCGCCTCAGCCCTTCACCCCGGTCGAAGCGACCCCGCGCACGAACCAGCGCTGGAACAGCACGAACACGATCAGCACCGGCAGCACCATCAGCACGCCGAAGGCCATGATATCGCCCCACTGCAGCGGCGGCAGGGTGTAAAAGTTCGCGATGCCGAGCGGCAGCGGTCGCACGGATTCGGAGGTGGTCATCAGCAGCGGCCACAGGTACATGCCCCAGTGGAACAGGAACAACACGATGGCCACGCTGGCGAAGGCCGCCTTCGTGTTCGGCAGCACGATGCGGAAGAAGGTGCGCAGCACGCCGGCGCCGTCGACTCGCGCGGCCTCCTCGAGCTCGCGCGGCAGCCCGAGGAAGAAGCTGTAGAACAGGAAGATCGCGAGCGGGTTGGCGACGAACGGGATCGCCTGTACCAGCCAGTCGTCGCGCCAGCCGAGCCAGGATAGCTGGTAGAACAGCGGAATCGCGATCGCCTCGAAGGGGATCACGAGCACCGCGAGCACCAGCGCCAGCATGGCCTCGCGGCCCCACCAGCGCAGGCGCGCGAGCGCGTAGCCGGCGAACGCGTTCACCAGTAGCCCGAGCCCGACGATCAGGCCGTTCACGATCAGCGAGCTGAGCAGGTACACGTGGAACGGCACGCGCTCGAACACTGCGCGGTAGTTGTCGAGGCTGACGGTTTCGGGCAGGAAGGCGCGCAGCGTGGCGGCCTCCGCCAGCACGAGTTGGTCCGGTTTCAGGCTGCCGACGAGCATGAACAGCACCGGCGCGATGAACGCCAGCGTGAACGCCAGCAGCAGTGTGTAGGCGAACACCGCGCGCGCGAGCGTGCGTGCGCGGCTCATCGGATTTCTCCCCGCTGCTGGAGCAGCCGGCGCTGGGCGAGCGCGATGCCGAGAATCACCACGAAGAAGACCACGCTCATCGCGGCGCCCATCGCCACGTGGCCCTGGTCGAAGGCCGTGCGCACCATTTCGTGGATCACGGTGTTCGACGCGTCCTGCGGGCCGCCTCGGGTCATGATCCGGACCTGGTCGAACACGCGGAAGGACAGGATGGTGGTGACGATCACCACGAAGATCAGCGGGTTGCGCAGGCCGGGAAGCGTCACGTGCAGGAACTGGCGCCAGCGGCCGGCGCCGTCGACCGCCGCGGCCTCGTAGAGCTGGCGGGGGATCGCCTGCAGGCCGGCCAGCAACACGATCATCTGGAAGCCGACCCCCTGCCAGATCGAGGTGAGCATGATCGCGGGCAGGGCCCAGACGGGGTCGTTCAGGAAGTCGCGCGGCTCCCAGAGGCCGAAGCTCAGCACGCCGAGCGCCGCGTTCAGCAACCCGTCCGGGCCCGGGGCGAAGATCAGCACCCAGACCACCGCGACCAGCGACAGCGGGAACACCACCGGCAGGAAGAACAGCGTGCGGAACACGGTGCGGCCGCGCAGCGGGCGGTCCAGCAGCAGCGCGAGACCTAGGCCCAGCGCCGTCTGCGCCGGCACCACGACGAGTGCGAACAGCAGGTTGTTCAGCAGCGCGCGGGGCAGCGCGGTCTCCTGGAAGGCCAGCGTGTAGTTCGCGAGGCCAACGAACTCGAGCGGCAGCGGCGAGGCCATGCGCAGG
>PULL01000155.1 GCA_003550945.1 Thioalkalivibrio sp.
CAGGCCAATTCAACAGGCCAATTCAACAGGCCAATTCAACTGGAGAGTACAGATCATGGTGGCAGGGCTCGACGAAAAGCTGGAACCGATCTACCGGGACGTGCTGAGGCGCAACCCGGGTGAGACCGAGTTCCATCAGGCGGTGCACGAGGTGCTGGAAACCCTCGGCCCCGTGCTCGTGAAATATCCCGAGTTCGCCGAGCACAAAGTCATCCAGCGGATCTGCGAGCCCGAGCGCCAGATCATCTTCCGCGTTCCCTGGCAGGACGACCAGGGCCGCACCCACATCAACCGGGCCTTCCGGGTGGAGTTCAACAGTGCGCTGGGCCCCTACAAAGGCGGAATGCGGTTCCATCCGTCGGTGTACCTCGGAATCATCAAGTTCCTGGGCTTCGAGCAGATTTTCAAGAACGGGCTCACCGGGCTTCCGATCGGTGGCGGCAAGGGCGGCAGCGACTTCGATCCGAAGGGACGCTCGGATGCCGAAATCATGCGCTTCTGCCAGAGCCTGATGACCGAACTTTACCGCTACCTGGGCGAATACACCGACGTGCCGGCCGGGGACATCGGGGTCGGGCAGCGCGAGATCGGCTACCTGTTCGGGCAGTACAAGCGAATCACCAATCGCTACGAGTCCGGCGTATTTACCGGCAAGGGTCTGGACTGGGGCGGCAGCCGTGCGCGCACCGAGGCGACAGGCTACGGGTCCGTGTTCTTTCTGAACGAAATGCTGAAGGTCCGCGGCCAGTCGCTGGAGGGGAAGACCTGCGTCGTGTCCGGTTCGGGCAACGTCGCGATCTATGCGATCGAGAAAATCCACACCCTTGGCGGCAAGGTCATCGCCTGCTCCGATTCCAACGGCGTGATCGTGGACAAGAACGGGCTGGACCTGGCCTTGATCAAGCAGATCAAGGAGGTCGAGCGCCGCCGCATCAGCGTCTATGCGGATGAAAGACCCGACAGCACCTATCTGCCCGACGGGGTGATCTGGAACGTGCCCTGTGAGATCGCGCTGCCCTGCGCAACCCAGAACGAACTGAACGGCAAGGACGCGAAGACGCTGGTGGACCAGGGCTGTATCGCCGTGGCCGAGGGCGCCAACATGCCGACCACGCCGGAAGGCATCCGCGTGTTCCAGGAAGCCGGGATCGCCTATGGCCCGGGCAAGGCCGCGAACGCCGGCGGGGTGGCCACCAGCGCGCTGGAAATGCAGCAGAATGCGAGCCGCGACTCCTGGTCCTTCGAGCACACCGAGGCGCGCCTGGAGGAGATCATGGTCAACATCCACCGGAACTGCTACGAAACGGCGGAGGAGTTCGGCCAACCCGGCAATTACGTGACTGGTGCGAACATTGCCGGCTTTCTGAAGGTGGGCCGCGCGATGGTGGCGATGGGCCTCATTTAACTTGGAAATTCAGCCACGGAAGTACACGGAAATCACGGAAAACGCTCAATAATTCAATTCTCTTTCCGTGTCTGTCCGTGCTTTCCGTGGCTCGACCTTTCATCTGTTCTTCATGGTCGGGGTTGGCGGAGCGCAATGCAGCCTGCCCCCCCGGCCAGTCGGTCACCAGCGCAGATCGGCCCAGACCGGGTCGTGGTCGGATGAGCGCCAGGGCCCGCTGGCGGGTTCCCGCCCTGCGAATCCGAGGAACCGCGGTTCGTCGGCATTGATGTGCCAGATCCCCGCCATCTTCACCCGGTCCGCAAGAAGCTGTGGAGCCAGCAGGTAGTCGAGCTGTCCCGCTTCCCCGTGAAACACGTAGGTGTAGTGGCGTTCCGGTGGCAGGTGGCGGGAAGCGAGATCCCGTTTGCCCGCCGCCAGGAATTCGAGCAGCGGATCCTCACCGGCATAGGCGTTCACGTCGCCGGAGACGAGGATTGGGGCATTGCCACGCCGGGTTTCGGCCAGCCAGTCGAGCAAGCGCCGCGCCTGTCGGGTACGCAGCTGGTTCCAGCAGCCCTGGCCGAGGTCGATGTCGCCGGTGTCGGGGCAGCCCACCTTGGCCTTGAAGTGAACCGAGACGACTCCGAACGGCTTGTCCTTGTCCGCCGCCGTGAACCAGCCCAGCAATGGCGGCCGGTTGTGCACGGGATCGAGATCGGCCGCCGCTCCGAGCAGCGATACCCGGGCCGGCCGGTACAGCAGGGCGTTGCGGATCGCATCGGTACCGGTCTGTCGATGCGTCACCGCTCGGTATTGCAGAACCGCGGGCAGGTCCTGGTTCAGGGTTTCCAGCAGATCCGCAACGGCGGTCGCGCGGTTTTCCACCTCGACCAGGCTCAGCACGTCCGCATCCAGGCCGTGAACGGTCGCAGTCAGCTTCTGGCGTTGCCGATCGAGTTGGGCCGCTGTTGCCGCACCGCGCTGGCCCAAAGTGAGGAAATAGTTCTCCACGTTCAGGGTTGCGACCCGAAGGGACCGGTGGCTGGATGCAGGGGGGGCAGGGCGCGGGTTCGCCTCGACGAATTCCGGCTTGCGGGTGGGGTGGACGCGATGGGCATTGAAGGCGTGGGTAAGGATTCCGGTGAGCCCCTCGACGCGGTCGCCCGCCCGTCTTGTGCCGCTGGCGTCGAGGTAGGGGATCGGGTGGGGATTGGCGCGGTAACTGCCGTCATCCAGCACGATCTGGCGAGCCTGCAGGAGTTCACGGTTGGCCCCCGCCGTTCCAGTTCGGCGGTACAGGCGGCCATCGGCCGATAGCCGCAGGCTCCCGTAGCGTCCGAGTTCGTAGTTGCCGGTGACGGTCAGCGACTGGTCGAACCGGACCTTCACATCCTGAAGATCGCTTAGCCGCGACGCGTCTTCGGGTAGCCGCAGCGCAACCGGATCCGGCAGCCCCGGGTGCGCACAAACGCGCAGGTTGTCGATACGGTGGACCTGCGGGCGCCCATGAAACCGGTTGAATCGCCCCTCGAACTGAACCCGGTCCCCGGGGCGGATACCTTCCGGCGAGAGTGCGGGAGCGTAGACGAAGAGCGCGGCGGGAGGCCGGACGCCCTGCTGGAGGAAGAAGCCTCCGAGTCTTTCGGGGCCGATGAACACACCGGTCACGATGCCTTCGACGGTCACGGTTCGACCCTCCGCGACCAGCCCCGATCGCAGCTCAGTCACGGGGGTAAGCCGTGCGCGCGGGCAATCCGCGATCGCTGGCGCTGTGACAAGCTGTGCGGTGGCGACCCACAGCAGAACGGTGATCAGCCTGAACATCCCTGTGTGTCGGCGCATAGGTCCCTTGCATTGACCAAGCTCAGATTAACGTGAAAATGCAGCCACGGACGCACACGGAAGGCACGGAAAGGGTCCGAGGGCATTTTTTGGCCACGGATGGACGCGGATGGACACGGATGTTTGTTGATTGAAACCCAATCCGTGTGCATCCGTGGCTCGACTTTTCATCTTTCGGGGTGGTCGCCCGCGGCCATGACAGTTAACGCAAGCGTCGCGCCCGCTTCGCAGAGCCTACTGGGAGACTTCCCGGAACCCCGCGGTGAAGCCCATCAGGGAGCCCTCGATC
>PULL01000018.1 GCA_003550945.1 Thioalkalivibrio sp.
ACCGGGTCGACCATGCTGATCGCCCAGCCGAAGAACGGGATGCGCATCAGTTCCCTTTTCAGTACCCAGACCTGGGGCGGCAGGATCTGCTGCAGCGCGATGGTTTCCCAGGCGGACTGGTGCTTGGCCATCACGATCGCGGCCTGCGGCTGCTGCAGGTGCTCGGCCCCGTGCACGCGGTGGCGCAGTCCGCAGGTCAGGCCCAGCCACCAGACACTGAAACGGGTCCACTGCGACAGCACCCGGTAGCGGCCGTGCCAGCCGAGCGGCAGCACCAGCGGCGCGAGGAGCCCGAAGACGACCATGGAGCCCGCGAACCCCAGCCAGAACCCCAGCGCACGCAGTCGGAGCAGCATGGCCGGCTAGCCGGTTGCGAGACGGGAAATGTCGGCGACCGAGTCGAAGCGCTCGGCCATGCGGCGCAGCAGCGCCAGCCGGTTCCCACGCAGGGCCGGGTCATCGACCATCACCATCACGTCGGTGAAGAACGCATCCACCGGCGCGCGCAGGCTGGCCAGATCCTCCATCGCTCCGACGTAGTCGGCGTTCTTCACTGCGGCGACCACGCGCGGTTCGAGTGTCTGCAATGCCTCCAGCAGCAGCTGCTCCGCCGGGGCCTGCAGCAGGCCCTCGTCGATGCGGTCGCCCACTGGTTCTTCTGCCTTGCGCAGCAGGTTCTGGATGCGCTTGTTCGCCGCAGCCAGCGATTCGGCCTCCGGTCGTTCCCGGAACTGCTGCACCGCGCGGGCACGCTGCACGAAGTCCAGCGGCACGTCGGGGCCGATCGCTGCGACGGCCTCGAACACCTCCGGGGCCATGCCCTGGTCGAGCAGATAGCCGCGCAGTCGCTCGAGGATGTAGGCGCGTACCCGGGGCACCGCGCCGGCCGCATCGGAGACGCGCTCGGCGAGGCCAGAAGCCGCGGTCTCGAGCAGCGGTGTCAGGGCCAGCGGCAGTTCCCGTTCCACCAGGATGCGCAGCAGCCCCAGCGCGGCCCGGCGCAGCGCGAAGGGATCCTTGGTGCCGGAGGGCTCCTTGCCGATCGCGAAGATCCCGACCAGCGTGTCCAGCCGATCCGCCAGTGCGAGCGCCTGGGCCAGCGGGCCCTCAGGCAGCGCGGCCCCTGCCTGACGGGGCCAGTAGTGCTGCTCCAGCGCTGCTGCCAGCGCCTCGGGCTCGCCATCGTGCAGCGCGTAATAGCGGCCCATGGTGCCCTGAAGTTCCGGAAACTCGAAGACCATTCGCGTGCCCAGATCGCATTTGGCCAGCAGCGCGGCGCGCCGGGCCAGTGCGGGATCGAGTCCCAGGGGCGTTGCCAGCGCCTCCATCAGCGATGCGAGGCGGGTGGACTTGTCGGCGAGCGTGCCCAAACGCCGTTCGAACACCACGGTTGCGAGCCAGGGTTCCCGGCTGGCCAGGCTGTCGCGGCGGTCCTGTTCCCAGAAGAACTCGGCGTCGGCGAAGCGCGGGCGCAGCACGCGTTCGTTGCCGCTGCGCACCGCCTCCGGGTAGCGCGAGCGGATGTTGCTGATCACGATGAAGCGGGGCAGCATCCGGCCGGCGTCATCCACCAGCGGGAAGTATTTCTGGTTGTCCTGCATCGTCGAGATCAGCGCTTCCTGCGGCACGTCCAGGAAGCGTGCGTCGAAGCCGCCGGTCAGCGCGACCGGCCACTCGACCAGGGCGGTCACTTCGTCCAGCAGATCGGTGTCGATCAGCGCGCGGCCGCCGGCCGCTTCCGCCTCGGCCTCGATCTGGCCGCGGATGGAATCCCGGCGCGCCTCGAACGATGGCATCACCGTGCCCTGCTGCTCGAGCACCTGCACGTAGTCGCGGGCATCGGCGAGTTCCAGGGCCTGCGTGCAGTGGAACCGGTGCCCTTGCGTGGCACGCCCGCTGCGCAGCCCCAAGACTTCGATGTCGACGACTCGCTCGCCGTGCAGTGCCACGAGCCAGTGCACCGGGCGAACGAATTCGGCCTCGCCCGATCCCCAGCGCATCCGCTTCGGGGTGGGCAGTGCGGCGAGGCTCGCCGCAAGGATCTCCGGCAGCAGCTGTTCGAGCGTCGCGCCCGGCCGGGTCTCGCGGTGCAGCAGGTACTCGCCCTTGTCGGTGCGCTCCCGCGCGAGGTCCTCGACCGCGACCCCGCAGGAACGCGCGAAGCCCTCGGCGGCGCGGGTCGGTGCACCGCTGGCGTCGAAGGCCGCGCTGACCGCGGGACCGCGCCGTTCCTGGACCTGGTCGGGCTGCCGGGCCGGAATGCCGTCGAGCAGAAGCGCCAGGCGCCGCGGAGTCGCGTAGGCGCTGACAGCGCCGGGCCGGATGCCGGCTTCGTCCAGGCGGCGCACGCACTCGGCGCTGAGCGCGTCACGCAGTGCCGGAAGCGCCTTCGGCGGCAGTTCCTCCATGCCGAGTTCGATCAGGAGAGCTTGCAGGTCGTCCATTGCGGTTTCCAGAAGGCCCGGCCTCCGCAGAGGCTCGGAAAACAGGATGGATGGATCGGATCGGAGGCTCAGGCGGCCCGGCCGGCTTCGGCGAGCATCGGGAAGCCCAGCCGTTCGCGGCTCTCGTAGTAGGCGGCCGCAACCGCGCGCGCCAGTTCGCGCACGCGCAGGATGTAGCGCTGCCGCTCGGTGACCGAGATCGCGCCCCGGGCATCCAGCAGGTTGAAGCTGTGCGAGGCGCGCAGCACCTGTTCGTACGCGGGCAGCGGCAATCCGAGCCCGATCAGGCGTTCACTCTCCGACGCGTGCTGGTCGAACGCGGCGAACAGCGCGTCGCGGTCGGCTTCTTCGAAGTTGTAGGTCGACTGTTCGACCTCGTTCTGGTGGTAGACGTCACCGTAGGTCACGACCGCGCCATCCGGTGCCTCGGTCCAGACCAGGTCGAATACGCTTTCGACGCCCTGCAGGTACATTGCGAGCCGCTCGAGACCGTAGGTGATTTCCCCGGACACCGGCCGGCAGTCGAGCCCACCCACCTGCTGGAAATAGGTGAACTGGGTCACTTCCATGCCGTTCAGCCAGACTTCCCAGCCAAGGCCCCAGGCACCCAGCGTCGGTGACTCCCAGTTGTCCTCGACGAAGCGGATGTCGTGGACGGTGGGGTCGAAGCCGAGCGCCCGCAACGAGTCGAGATACAGATCCTGGATGTTCGGCGGCGAGGGTTTCAGCAGTACCTGGAACTGGTAGTAGTGCTGCAGGCGGTTCGGGTTCTCTCCGTAACGGCCGTCGGTCGGCCGGCGCGATGGTTGCACGTAGGCGGTGCGCCAGGGTTCCGGCCCGATGGAGCGCAGGAAGGTTGCGGGATGAAAGGTGCCCGCGCCCATCTCCATGTCGTAGGGCTGGAGCAGCACGCAGCCCTGCCGCGCCCAGTACTCCTGCAACTGTCGAATGAGGTCCTGAAAGGTCACCGGGGACTGCCGCATGATGTGCCTGAATCGCAGGGAAAACCGTGGAGTATAGCGGCCACGGCGGTGTGGGGACAGATTTGCCGATCTG
>PULL01000028.1 GCA_003550945.1 Thioalkalivibrio sp.
CGCTCCGGTGGTGACCAACCAGGTCTGGTACCGGGTCGGGTCGGTGGATGAGCACAGCGGCATCACCGGCATTTCGCACATGCTCGAACACATGATGTTCCGGGGCAGCGAGAAATATCCGCCCGGCGAATTCTCGCGCATCGTCTCCCGGCTGGGCGGACAGGAGAACGCGTTCGTCGGCTCTGACTACACCGGCTATTTCCAGGTGATCGGCCGCGAGCACTGGGAGACGGTGATGGCGATGGAGGCCGAGCGCATGCACGCGCTGCGGCTGACCGAGGAGGAGTTCCAGCCGGAGCGGCGCGTGGTGATCGAGGAGCGCCGCATGCGCACCGAAGACCGCCCGAACTCGCTGCTGCGGGAGCAGTTCTACGCGACTGCGTTCTTCAACAGCCCCTACGGCCACCCGGTGATCGGCTGGATGACCGACATCGAGGCCTACACGCTCGAGGACGTGCAGGCCTGGTATGACGCCTGGTACGCGCCGAACAACGCGGTGGTGGTGGTCGTGGGGGACGTTGACCCGGATGCGGTGATTGCCGCCGCCGAGCGTCACTTCGGTCCGATTCCGGCCCGCGATCTTCCCGCGCGCAAGCCGCGCATCGAAACCCCTCAGCGCGGCGAGCGTCGCATCACGATGCGAATCCCGGCGGAGCTGCCCTACCTGATGATGGGCTGGCAGACGCCGGTGCTGATGACCATGGACGACCCCGCCGACGCCTACGCGCTGATCGTGGCCGCGGGCATCCTGAGTTCGGGCGAGGCTTCGCGCTTTTCCCGCGATCTGGTGCGCGGGCGCGAACTGGCCGGTAGCGCCTCCGCGCGCTACAGCGCGTTCAACCGCCGCGATTCGCTGTTCACCGTGGCTGCGGTGCCCACCAGTGGCACGGACCTGGCGACGCTCGAGCGGGCGCTGCTGGACGAAATCGAGCGCCTGAAGCAGGAGCCGGTGGAGGCCGCCGAGCTGGAGCGCGTGCAGGCCAGCGTGATCGCTTCCGAGATCTTCCAGCGCGATTCGATCCGCGCGCAGGCGTTCGAACTCGGCATGCTGCAGACGGTGGGCCTGGGCTGGCAGGTAGCCGACGAATACGTGGAGCGAATCCGCGAAGTCACGCCCGAAGACGTGCAGCGTGTGGTGCGCGAATACCTCGTGCCAGACCGGCTGACCGTGGGCCAACTGGAACCGCTGCCGATCGGAGGTGACGCATGAACCGGTTTACGAAGCCAACGGCTGCGCTCGCCCGCGTGCGTGCGCGGCCTTTCGCGACCGCCTGGGCCGCCACGCTCGGTCTGCTGGCGGCCATCGCGTTCGCGCCGCCGGTGCACGCGGTGGACATCGAGCGCTGGGAGACCGACGCGGGAATGCGGGTGCTCTTTGCCCCGGCCCCCACGCTGCCGATCGTGGACATCCGCCTGACCTTCGATGCGGGCGCTGCCCGCGACGGCGAGCGCAGCGGCCTCGCGCGGCTGACCAGCGAGGGTCTGACGCTGGGCACCGAGGCGATGGACGCGGACCTGCTGGCCGAGCGCTTCGAATCGGTGGGCGCGCAGTTCAGCACCAGTTCCGCGCGCGACATGGGCATCGTCAGCCTGCGCACCCTGACCGAGCCGGACTGGATGGCCGAGGCGCTGGATGTGTTCACGGAACTGCTCGCGGCACCGGCCTTCCCGGAGGAAGCGCTCGGGCGCGAGCAGCGGCGGATGCTCCAGGCGCTGCAGCGGGAACGCCAGGAACCCGGGTCGGTCGCGACCCGCCGCCTGTATCAGCTGATGTACGCGGGCCACCCGTATGCGAACGCCCCCAGCGGCCACGAGGACAGCATCCCGACGCTGACCCGCGAGGAGGTGCAGGCCTTCTACCGCGAGGTCTACACCGTGGGCAACGCGGTGCTGGCGCTGACCGGGGCGATCTCCCGTGAGGAGGCCGAGGCCCTTGCCGAACGCATCGCGGCCTCCCTTCCCGAGGGCGACCGCGCGCCGGCACTGCCCCCGGTGCCGCCCCTCGCGGGTCCGGTGACCGAGCGCATCGCCTTCCCATCGGAGCAGGCGCACATCTACATCGGCGCGCCGGCGCTGCGCCGCGACGACCCCGACTTCTATCCGCTGACCGTGGGCAACCACGCGCTGGGTGGCGGCGGGTTCACCTCGCGCCTGTTCCGCGAGGTGCGCACGCAGCGCGGGCTGGCGTATTCGGTGTTCAGTTCCGTGCAGCCGATGGCCGCGGAAGGTCCGTTCCTGATCGGGATGCAGACCGGTACCGATCAGGTCGACGAGGCGCTCGAGGTCCTGCGCGAAGAACTGCGGCGACTGCACCGGGATGGCGTGGACGGCGAGGAAATGGAGGCCTCGCAGGCGAACATCACCGGTGGGTTCCCGCTGCGCCTGGCTTCGAACCGCGACATCGTGCAGAACCTGGGCATGATGGGTTTCTATGACCTGCCGCTCGATTACCTGTCCGCGCACAACGAGCGCATCGAGGGCGTGACCGTGGAGGAGGTGCATGCGGTGATCCAGCGGCGCATCAACCCCGATGCGCTGGTGACGGTCGTGGTCGGCGGCACGGAGTGACCCGGCCGGGGCGCCCGTCCCGGGTGCGCATTATCGGTGGTGCATGGCGCCGGCGCTGGCTGCCGGTGGCGCCGGTCCCCGGCCTGCGCCCCAGTGCCGACGCCCAACGCGAAACCGTGTTCAACTGGTTGCAGCCAGTGCTGCCCGGCGCCGTGGTGGCGGACCTGTTCGCCGGTACCGGTGCGCTTGGCCTCGAGGCGGCTTCGCGCGGGGCGGCAGCGGTGCTGCTGCTGGAAAAGAGCCCGCCGGCGGCGCGACAGCTCGAGCACAACTGCGCCGCGCTGAACGCCGGTCAGGTCACGGTGCGCCAGGCCGATGCGCTGCGTTGGCTCGGGCTGGGGCGGGCCGCCACGGGGATGCAGCCGTTCACCGTGGTGTTCATCGACCCGCCCTTCGGCAAGGGGCTGGTACTGCCGGTATTGCTGGCGCTGGTCGCAGGCGACTGGCTGGCTCCCGGCGCCCGCGTCTATGTCGAACAGGAAAGCGGGCTTCCCGCTCCCGCTGGCTGGACGGTGCTGCGCGAGCGCACCGGGGGACAGGCCCGGGGCCTGTTGCTGCAGAGGGATGCCGAGACGGTCGTGCCGCCGGAGCCGCTCGTAGAGTCGGGTTGAAAAGAGAAGGGGCGCTGCTCCCCGCTCCCGCGTGCGGGACAAATCCGCCGGGAGCGGATTTCGAACCGCCGCAGGCGGGCCCGAAGGGCGGAGGGCAGGATGCCCGGAGTAATGGGGCCGGGGGTGAGGGCCGGGCCCGACGCCGCGCCCCCACCCCAGCCCTCCCCCGCAAGCGGGGGAGGGAGACGTTCATGGTCTGGGGTGGCGGAGCGCCATGACAGTTAGCGGGGGCACCTTTCCCCGTTCGCTCCTGGTCGTGGTTCCAGTCCTTTGCTGCAGATCAAATTCCGTTGTCCGGTCCGGTTGCTATACTCCG
>PULL01000104.1 GCA_003550945.1 Thioalkalivibrio sp.
CCGGCGCCTGTTCGGACGTAAAGGCGTTGTGCGAACTGGCCCGGCGGCACGGTTGCCTGAGCATCGTCGATGCGGTCACTTCGCTCGGCGGGAGCCCGCTGTACGTCGATGACTGGGGTATCGACGCGGTCTACTCGGGCAGCCAGAAGTGCCTGTCCTGCACGCCTGGGCTCGCGCCGGTCAGCCTCAGCGAGCCAGCGGTCGAGCGCATCCGCAATCGCCGCACGCGGGTGCCGAGCTGGTTCCTCGACCTGAACCTGGTGATGGGCTACTGGGTGGGCAGCGGCGGCAAACGCGCCTACCACCACACCGCGCCCATCAACGCGCTGTACGCGTTGCACGAGGCCTTGGTGATCCTGCACGGGGAAGGCCTCGAGGCGAGCTGGGCGCGGCATCGCCTACATCACGAGGCGTTGCGCGCGGGCCTGGAGGCGATGGGCCTGAAGTTCCTGGTGGACGCCGAGCACCGCCTGCCGCAGTTGAACGCGGTACGGGTTCCCGAGGGCGTCGACGAGACCGCGGTTCGCGCCGCCCTGCTCCAGCGCTACAGCCTCGAGATCGGCGCGGGTCTCGGCCCGTACGCGGGGCGCATCTGGCGCATCGGCCTGATGGGGCACGCGGCGAACGAGCACAACGTGCTGCTGTGCCTGGGTGCGCTGGAAGCGGTTCTGGCGGAAATGGGCGCCGCGACTCCCGGACTCGCGCTACCCGCCGCGCGCGCGGTGTATGCCGCGCAACTGCAGGCCAAGGCGGCCTGAACGACCCGCGCACACCCCTCGACCGCCGTTGCAGGAGCCGAGCCCCCACGGCGATTGGAAGCCTGGTGAGGTGCCAGCGGCAGGGGCATCGGTCAGCGCCGGATCGGCCAGAGGGCTGGCCTCCGCGCCAATCGGGGGCCCATGCCCGGCTACTCCTCCCGCGGTGGTGGCGCCGCCTTTGGACCAGCCCGCCGAGAGCCGTAGTCGAACCACACCTCGCGACTGAGCTTGAGCCCGAGGAGCAGCCACGGCACCGCGTGCATCACAAGATCGAAGATGTCCAGCGGCCGGGTGAGCTCGCCCTGAAACAGCCAGCGAATCTTCTCGACGATGTGAGGCTCCGGCACCCAGGGCGACAGCCCGAGGGTGGCGACGAGCAGCACGAACAGCCAGACAGGGGTGCGATCGACCCAGGCGATAAACTTGTTCATAAGCACATCCTAACGTACTTTCGCCGCAGGTAAACAAGTCCATCGCATCTTCATGTGCAATCGGGCCGAGTGAGCAGGCTGGATATCGCCGGGTCTGGGTTCAACACACGCATGGTTTTCGTGATAAACAGGAAGGGCATGGATCAAGGCCGCTCGCCCAACAAGACCGAGTGCCCAGCCTGCCTCGCGCCCGCAGGCCGCCTGTTTGCGAGCGTCGGCGGACGCGATTATCTGCGCTGCGAGGATTGCCAAGCGACCTACCTTCGCCGGGAACAGCAGCCTAGTCCGGAACAGGAATTCGAGGAATACCGCCGGCACCAGAACCGCGCCAATGACCCGGACTACCGGGCTTTTGCGCAGCAGCTCGCCGAGCCGCTGCTGGCGCGGCTGGAGACGGCCTGCGAGGGTCTGGACTACGGCTGCGGCCCTGACTCGGCACTGGCTGCCATCCTTCGGGAGGCCGAACACCGGGTGGATGTATACGACCCCTTTTTTCACCCCGACCCCGAGGCCCTGCAGCGGCGCTACGACTTCGTCACCTGCTCCGAGGTGGTCGAGCATTTTCACCATCCGGCCCGGGAGTTCGCGCGGCTCGACGCCCTACTGAAGCCCGGCGGCTGGCTGGCAATTCAGACCATGTTCCAGACCGACGACACCGCCTTCGCCCGCTGGCACTATCGCCGCGACCCCACCCATGTCGTGTTCTATCGGCCGCGCACCTTCGAGCGGATCGCGTTTCGGCATGGCTGGCAACCGATTTTTCCATCCCGGAACATCGCGCTGATGAAAAAACGGGTCCGTTCGTGAGCCTCGTTTACATCATATAACGGCATCATATATTCTCCACTGACACAGAACCCGGAACCATTGGTGTCACGATGCGCACGATCATTGATCTTCCCGAGGAGCAGATCGAGGCTCTGAAACTCCTGGCCGAACGCGAGAACGCTTCGCGAGCGGAACTGGTGCGCCGCGCGGTCTCAGACTACCTCGCGCAACGCCCGTACGGCGGCACCGACAACGCTTTCGGGATCTGGCGAAAGCGTGGCGAAGAAGGACTGGAATACCAGGCAAGAGTCCGGCAGGAATGGGATCGATGAAGGCCCTGTTCGATACCAACATCCTGATCGATTACCTGAACGGTATTGCAGCGGCGCGCGAAGAAATCGAGCGCTACGAGCGGCCACTGATCAGTCCCATCACCTGGATGGAAGTCATGGTGGGGGCGCAAGAAGACGAAGAGCCACCGATTCGCGGCTTCCTCCAGCGGTTCAGCCAGGTCCCGCTCGACACCACGGTCGCGGAACGCGCCGTCGCCATCCGTCGAAGCCAGAGGATGCGGTTGCCAGATGCGATCATCTGGGCCAGCGCACAGAGCGAGGACGCGCTTCTGGTCACCCGCAATACCCGGGATTTCCCCGCCGACGCGCCCGACGTGCGCATTCCCTACGAGTTCTGAGATTCACGCAGACGGGCGCGCGGCCACCAGCCAGGCTTCGTTGCGCAGGCCTTCCGCGGGGTTTCCGAACAGGCCTTCCTCGCGGTAAGCGACCAGACGGAGATTCGGAAACAACCGAAGCAACTCATTCGGCGCCAGGCGGAAATCCGGGTTGCCCGGGCCGCGGTCGTCAACGGCCTCGCGGGTCCACGTCTGGTAGAACAGCAGCCCACCGGGCCGCAATGCCGCGGCCAGCGAGGGTGCGAGCGCGCGGTCGAGGAAGTGGGACACGACGAGCACGTCGAAGGAATCGGCTTGCGGTGGCTGCCGCTCGACATCGCGAATCTCGGCCCGGAGGGGCAGGCCGTGTGCCTCGGCGTGGGCGCGGAGCTTCCCGATCGCCACCGGGGACAGGTCCCAGGCCCGGGTCACGAGCCCGCGACGGGCGAGGAAACTCGCGTTTCCACCCAACCCGCAGGCGAGATCGAGCGCGGCGCCGTCGGGCGGCAGCAGGTGCGCGAACTGCTTCAGCACCGCGCAGGGAGAGGCGGCGGCGGGATCGCCATCGGCGTAGCGCAGGTTCCATTTTTGTTCGAGGTCGGTGGTCATCTCAGGCGCTTTCCCCCTCCCCAGTCCAGTGCCCTCAGCGCGAAAGAACCTGACTCGCGCGTAGGGCGGAAGAGCGCAGCGTCACCCGCCCTGGGGCGTTTGGAGCACCCTGGCGCCCTTGGCAACCTCAGCGTAGGAATAGCGGATGATGGCCTTCGGCCTCTTCCGCCCTGCCCTTCTTTCATGGTCCACGGTAGCCGGCCGCGGGCATGAGAGTTAACGTGAGAATACAGCCA
>PULL01000165.1 GCA_003550945.1 Thioalkalivibrio sp.
CCGGGGACTGACGCGGGGCCGGCGAACCGCCCGATACCCGTTCACGCGTCCCAGGGGAGTCGGGCCAGTTCCGCACGCGTGTAAAAGCGCTCGTGCCGCATGAAACCCGCGATGATGCCTTCCTTCAACTCGGTGATGCGCCCGGCCTCGTCGCGCTCGATCACCCAGTGGTCGGGCAGGTTCTCCAGCAGGTGTACCGAGGCCAGTTTGCCGTGCTCGTTCACCGACAGGTGCACCTCGTCGGTTTCCAGGTCGCGGAAGGCGGGGAGGAATCCCAGCAGCGCGGCGCCCGCCGCCATTTCGGGGATTTCGTGATACGCGGGCATGGTCTGGCTGGCGGCGGACGTTTCCCGTTCGTGCATTGTTCTTCTCCGAAGCGTGCTGGGTCTCTGGGCTCTGTGATGCGTGGCGGCGCCCATGCGAAAAACTTGAACGCCTTCGCGGCCCCAGGAACTGTGCGGATCTGCATTCCACGTGCTCCCCCGGAGCCTGCTTTCGGGCGGCAAGGTCTTGCCGCACCGGATGCCTGGGCAGGGCAGCACACTGCCGCATAACGCCGCCGAGCGATGAACCGGGCGCGATGAGGCCTGAATTCGGGTCTCGTCCGCGCCCGTGATCGGTCGTCGAGGCCGGAACGTCGGCGTCAATGCCGCAGATTCCAGTCGATACCAGCCCCGGAGGCCCCTCTGGTGGCGTCAAAAGTCCGTTGTCGCTGGCACGCGGGGCGGTCCGCGATGGCGGAATCTTGCCGCCTGGTCGTCGTTGCATCGTGGGCATGCATTACAAATGCTTGAAAATAAACGGATTAAAACTTGGCACGCTGTGTGCTTTGCATTCGGCAGGCTCGCTATGAGGTGTTGTGCCATGGCCCTTTCCTTCGACAAGGCCCTCGGAATCCACGCGGATGCGCTGCAGGTGCGGTCGCGTCGGCTGGAACTGCTGGCCTCGAACCTGGCCAACGCGGATACCCCGAATTACAAGGCGCGGGACATCGACTTCCGGGCGGCGCTCGGTCACGCAGAGCAGGGGTTGGCTGTCGCGGTGCGGCGCACGCACGCTGGGCACATGCCCGCAGGGGGCGCGGGTCCGGGGATGCTGGAGCCCCAGTATCGGATTCCCAATCAACCGTCCCTGGATGGCAACACCGTGGACACGCAACTGGAGCAGGCGGCCTTTTCCCAGAACGCGGTTCAGTATCAGGCCAGCCTTGATTTTCTCAACACCCGTTTCCGCGGTTTGCGGACTGCATTGCGGGGGGAGTAACCGCCCATGAGCAACCTGTTCAAGCTCTTTGACATTTCCGGCTCCGCGCTGAGCGCGCAGTCGGTCCGGCTCAACACCGTGGCCAGCAATATGGCGAACGCCCAGGTCGCGGCCAGCAGCCCGGAGCAGGCCTACCGGGCGAAGCACCCGGTATTCGCATCGGTGCTGCAGGGCATCGGGCCTGGCGAAGCCACTGCCAGCGTGCGGGTGGCCGGCGTCGTCGAGAGCCAGGCCGAGCCGCGTGCGCAGTACGCGCCCCACCACCCGCTCGCCGACGAGCAGGGCTACATCTACAAGCCGAACGTCAATGTGGTGGAGGAGATGGCCAACATGATTTCCGCGTCGCGCTCTTACCAGAACAACGTGGAAGTGATGAACACCACCCGGCAGCTGCTGTTGCGCACGCTGCAATTGGGGCAGCAGTGATGAGCGGGGTATGTGATGAGTGCAATTGATACCGATCTCCTCGCCAACCTCGGGCTCGCCCGGGAGAAGACGCCGGCAGACCGGGACAAGGACCGGCTGGGCCAGGGCGATTTCCTGAAGCTGATGATCACCCAGCTCGAGAACCAGGACCCGTTCAAGCCGATGGAAAGCGGCGAGTTCCTCGGGCAGTTGGCGCAGTTCGGCACGGTGTCGGGAATCGAGGATCTGCAGAAGTCCTTCAAGGGCTTGAGCCAGTCGATCTACTCCGGGCAGGCGCTGCAGGCCGCAGGCCTGGTCGACCGCAACGTGATGGTGCCGGTAGACATGTCGATACTGGACCCGGAGCAGGGTCAATGGGGCGCGGCCGAGTTGAAATCCTCGGCCGCCGACCTGGTGATCGGCGTCTACGACCAGTCGGGTGCGCTGGTGCGGCGCATGCCGCTCGGGCCGCGCAGCGCGGGACTGGTCGAGTTTCGCTGGGACGGGCGTGATGAGTCGGGGCAGGTCGCCGCCCCGGGCATTTACGAGTTTCGGGCCGAAGCACACGGCGCAGGCCGCACCGAGGCCCTGGACGTGTTCCTCGCGGCCAGGGTGGAGAGCGTCTCCCTGGGCAACCGGGACGGTTCGCTGACGCTTCAGGTGGAGGGGTTGGGCGAGATCGACTTTTCCAAGGTACGACGAATCGGCTGAAGAGGTCTGCAGGACCTCCGGGCCATCGCGAATTGCACAGGAGATAGAACATGCCATTTCGTACAGCATTGAGCGGACTGAACGCCGCGTCCGCGGACCTTCGGGTCACCGGCAACAACATCGCGAACTCGGGCACGGTGGGCTTCAAGGAGTCCCGTGCGGAATTCGCTGATGTCTTCGCGCTCTCCTACGGGGGAATCAGCCAGACCGCGATCGGATCCGGTGTGCGTCTCTCCGCCGTCACCCAGCAGTTCGGCCAGGGCAATATCGATTTCACCGGCAACAACCTCGACCTCGCGCTGAATGGGCAGGGCTTCTTCGTGCTGAATGACAGCGGCACGCAGGTCTATACGCGTGCGGGGGGCTTCCAGGTCAATCGGGATGGCTTCGTGGTGAACGCCGAGGGGCAGCGGCTGCAGGTCTACCCACCGCAGGACACGATCGGGGACCAGTTCAACACCGGACTGGTGACCGACCTCCAGTTGTCGACCTCCGAGGCGGCACCCCGGGCCACGACCGAGGTGGATGCACGATTGAACCTGAGTTCGAAGGCCGAGCCGATCGACCCGGCAACCACGCCGTTCAACAAGGACGATCCCGGGACTTTCCACAACTCGACTTCGGTCACCGTGTACGACTCGCTAGGTCAGCCGCACACCGCGACGCTGTATTTCGTGAATCGTGGGCCGCTGCAGTGGGAGTCCTTCATGACCATGAACGGGGACTACATTCACCCCGATGGGCAAGGCGATCCCAACGAGCCGCCGGCCACCGGCCAGTCGCTCGCGTTCAACAGCGACGGCTCTCTGCAGAGCCCGACCACTCCGATCGACTTTGGCCCCTACACCCCGGCGAACGGCGCGGCCCAGCTCGACATCGAGTTCGACCTCGCGAGTGCCACCCAGTACGGCGCCGCCTTCAACGTGTCCAGCCTGCGCCAGGACGGCTACACCACGGGACGTCTGAGCGGCATCGACATCGACCCCACCGGCGTGGTCTTCGCGCGCTTCACCAATGGGCAGGCGATGTCCCTCGGGAA
>PULL01000193.1 GCA_003550945.1 Thioalkalivibrio sp.
ACAACGGCAGCCAGACGAACGAGACGCGGGCGATGATCGCCGGGGAAATCCGACAGTCGCTGGACGAGTTGTTCCAGCTCGCGAACAGTCAGGACGCGAACAGCGAATACCTTTTCGCGGGTCTCCGTTCCACGGTACGGCCCTTCGTGCGGGCCGACAATGGCGCCTTGAGTTACGAAGGCGACGACGGACAGCGCCGCGTCCAGATCAGCGCGGTGCGCTATGTTCCGGTCGGCGACCCGGGTGAAAGCGTCTTCGGCGAAGTGGGAAACGGGTCACTGTTCGAACTCTACGCGGGCATCGTTGGCTTCCTGGAGAGCGGATCCGAAAGCTTCCATGCGGACATGGGGGAGGCACTGGTCGATCTCGACCAGGCACTCGGGCGCCTGCTCGAGACGCGGACCAGCCTCGGCGCGCGCATGAACACGGTGGAAACCCAGAGTCGGATCAACGAGGACCAGTTGCTGCAATTGAAGACCGCGCTATCCGAGATCCAGGACCTCGATTACGCCGAGGCCATCAGCCGGTTCAACCTGCAACAGACGGCGCTACAGGCGGCGCAGCAGACCTTCGTGCAGGTGCAGCGGCTGTCGCTGTTCAACTTCCTGTAGTGCGCTCCGATGAAGCTTTTTCGTGGCATGTCGCTTGCATCATTCTCCTTGAGCATACAGGGCGCCAGAAATCCGACGCCGGCCCGGGTGGCGGCCTGAAACGGAGCGCGCGATGACCAAGGTTTTTGCGAACAATCGGAAAGTCTGGAGGTGGCTGATCTGCCTGCTGTTGCCCGCCGCGGGCGGTGTCGCGGCGCATGAACCTCAGCAGAACATCCTGCAGACGGCAACGCAGTTCATGGAAACGGCGGCATTCGACGCCCATGGTCCGCGTTTCAACATCACCGTGAACGCGGGTCCGCTGGATGACCGGTTGCGCCTGCGGGCCTGCGACGAAGGACTGGAGGCGTTCATGGCGCCGGGTACCCGCACCTCGGGCAACACGACGGTCGGGGTGCGCTGTGAGGGTCCGGTGTCCTGGACGCTATACGTGCCGGTGCGGATCGAAGTGCACGGTGAGGTGCTGGTGCTGAGCGAACCGATGCCACGCGGCACAGTGCTTCAGCCCTCACATCTGCGGCTCGAACGGCAGGATGTCGGCCGGCTCTCGAACGGCTATCTGGCCGATCCGGAAGCGGCGCGTGACATGGTGCTGCGCCGCGCTTTGCAGGCCGGCACGGTGCTCACGCCGCAAGTGGTCGAGCCGCCTCGACTGGTGCAGCGCGGCCAGCGCGTACTGCTGCTCGCGGAGACGGGCTCGGTCGCGGTGCGCGTGGAAGCCGAGGCGATGGGCGACGGCGTGCTCGGCGATCGCGTGCGGGTACGAAACCTGTCGTCCAGGCAGATCGTCGAGGGACAGGTGCTTTCCCATGGGGTGGTGGGTGTTAGCATGTAGCGAACGCAGGCCTGCGCTCGGCGCGCCGTTAAAGCGGCGCGGCTCCTGGCCGATACAGGGGACAGAGAAAGGCCTGATTGCGGCCCGAGGAACACGACATGTCCATCAATGAAATCAAGAATTCGCCTCCACAGCCCCGCCCGACCTCCGAAGGCCGCGGCGCTCCGGAAAACACCGCGGTGCGTTCCGACGGCGGCACCCCGGGAGGCAAGGGGGGCGGCGCGGGTGGTGATCGCGTGACGTTCAGTGAAGCGGCGACCCGCCTGAGTGAGCTGACCCGTACCGTCAGCGAACAGCCCGTGGTCGACAGCAAGCGTGTCGGAGAGATTCGGCAGGCGATCCAGGAGGGTCGTTACGAAGTGAATCTCGAGCGTATCGCTGATCGACTGATGGCAATGGAAAAAAAGTTCAGCTGATCCGATGCCAGGCTCCGAAACAGACAGCGAACGCCTGCACGAGCTTTTGAGCCGTGCGGTTCGCGAGGCCGTCCTGCTCGAGGCGGCGCTGGAGCGCGAGACGCGCGCGCTGTCCACGCGCGAACTCGAAACGCTCGAACAGGCGGTTTCTGCCAAGCACCAGGCTGTGCAGAACCTCGAGCAGGTGTCGCAGCAGCAGGGTGACCTGCTCCGCTCCTGCGGTTTCGCAGCCGATGCCAGCGGAATGGAAGGCTTTCTTCAGGTCTGGGACCAGGAAAGGCGCATCCGGCCCCTGTGGGAACGCCTGCAGGATGCGATGCAGCGCTGTCGCCACCACAACCAGATCAACGGGGGGCTGGTGCAGACACAGCAGCGCCAGGTGCAGCAGGCGATGCAGATTCTCCGCGGGGAAGACGCACGTACCGAACTCTACGACCCCCGCGGGCAAACCGTCGCGAGCGGCGCCTCGCGGTCGATCTCGCAGGCCTGACTGCGAGCCGGCCCGAGCATGTCCCGGGTTCCTCTTATGGCACCAGCGACACCGCAGTCCGCCCACGCGCCCGGGCCGCAGCGCTCCCGTGTGGAGTCCGTTTCAGGCCGCCGCAACGGGCGGCATGGTGCGATGCCGATGATTTCCGGGGAACCGTCAAGCGCAAGGAGATTCGAGAGCCGACCGAGCCGTGAACTGATCACGGACCCGGTGCGCGTTCACCGGATGCTCCAGAATCTCTGGGAACGGCGGGTGCTGTTGAGCGCGAAGCCCGAGGGCGACGAGAACTGGTACAACACCGCTCTTCTCGACGTGAACCCGGGGGCTGGCGTTCTGGTGCTGGATGAGTTGGCTCCCGATATCGGGCACCGGCGCATGTCAGTCGGCACGCGTTTGCGGGTGACGGGTGTGCTCGGTGGCGTGCCCGCGCGCTTTTTCGTGGAGGTGTTCGATGTCTCGGCGCAGGATGGCATTGCCCTGTACCGTGCGGCGATCCCAACGCAGATCGAGTACCTGCAGCGCCGGGCGTATTTCCGGGCCTATGTGCCCCGCAGCATGGAGCTGCGGGTACACATGACGATGGAGGATGGTCTTGAGATCGTGGGGCGCCTGCTCGACGTGTCGCTCGGCGGGTTCGGAGTGCAGCTCGCGCAGGACTGTCCGCTGGCACCGCTCGATTCAGTCACCGTTCGGTCCCTGGGTCTGCCCGAGGGGCAGTCGATCGGTTGCAGGGCCGAGATCCGCTACACGCAGCAGGAACACGGACAGAAGCTCGTCCGTGCCGGCGCGCGCTTCCTCGATCTCGACAAGCCGGTCGAGCGCACGCTGTTGAAGGGAATCTACTGCCTGGAACGCGAACAGATCCGCAAGCGCCCGCGAGCCGATTAGTCCCTAAACCAGATCCAGGGATGCCTCTTGGGAGCAGCACTTGGCCTCGAAGCGCTGAGACCCTCAGCCCGCAATCTGCACCCGATTGCGTCCTGCCCGCTTCGCCTCGTACATCGCCTTGTCGGCGCGGTCGAACAATGCCAGGGC
>PULL01000307.1 GCA_003550945.1 Thioalkalivibrio sp.
AGCAGGTGCTGCACGGTGATGCCCGACAGCGACGAGGGCGGATCGAGCCAGGGCAGGTAGTCCCCGATGCTGCTGTCGATATCGATGCGTTTCTCGCCAGAGAACTGCAGTGCGAGAAGTGCCGTCAAGGCCTTGGAGATCGACCCGATCGGGAAGAGCGTCTGCGCAGTGACCGGCTCGCCGCGCTCCAGGGTCGAGTAGCCGTAATGGAACTCGTGAATCAGCCCTTCGGTGTCGGTCAGTGCCAGCGTCAGGCCCGGCGTCCCCAGCGCTTCCATGTGGCGGACGACGAACTCATTGATCAACTCGGCGGCCGGGGGCGGCAGTCCCGCCAAGGGCCGGTTTCCGCTGTCGGCCGATGCCGGGTGCGGCATCAGCAGGGTGATGGACAGCAACGTCATCCCCAGTGCGGCCGCGAGTCGGGCCAGGTGGCACATGGGCAGCCTCCGGTGTTCGTCACCGCTCTTCGGGCAGGTTCGACGCCATTGTGCTGGAGCCTGTGAATCGCGTCACTGGAACGGCCCGGTGGAAGGCAGTGCGAAGGGGAGGGGCGATCATCGAGCGGGCCACGCATTGCTTCCCGCGACCCGGGTTGAGCTGGGCGGGACTGCCGGATCCGGCTGGCGCCAGGTTTGCTACGGGCTCGTTTTCGGGCCAGGAAACGGCCTTTCAAGGGCTTTGGGAGGCCTGTTTTCGGGGGTTGTTTCTCTATTGATCAATGGCTTGGCTTGGTCCGACCCCCTGTCGTGGACCGGCGGGCCTGGAAGGGTGCAGAATAACCCTGACATTTATGGGGATGGTGCCGCGATCCAGGGCTTTCCCCGAGACGGGCGTGCCGTAGTGCGTTGGGTCTGTTGCCGGGTTCGGCGGCCAGAAAAGACGACACATCGCCCTGCCAGTACGGCGCGTCCCCCTTCTGAGTGGGTCCGCGACCCAAAGGAGATGTCATGGAAACCAAGCAGCCCAGCTATTCGGTGGACCAGGAAAAGTTCCAGACGCTGGTGGCCAGCAAATGGAAGGTGTCCCTGAGCCTCACCGCGATCATGATGACGGCTTACTTCGGGTTCATCCTGATCCTTGCCTATGCCCCGCATCTGCTCGCCATCAAGATCGGCGAACACATGACTCTCGGCATCCCGGTGGGTATTGCGGTCATCGTTCTGGCTTTCGTCCTCACTGGAATCTACGTGTACTGGGCGAATTCTTCGTATGACAAGAAGGTGGATGAGGTCCTGGGCAGCCTGAGGTCCAAGTGATGGATATCGTGGAAACCGCCATTGGCCAGCCCAGCGCCACATCCATCCTGTTCTTTCTGGTCTTCATCTTTGCGACTCTCGTCATCACCTATTTCGCCGCGCGCAGAAGCCGCTCCGCCACCGAGTTCTATGCAGCCGGCAGGGGAGTGACCGGTCTGCAGAATGGCCTCGCGCTGTCCGGGGACTACATGAGCGCGGCGTCTTTTCTCGGGATCGCGGGTCTCGTTTCGCTGCGCGGGTTTGACGGGCTGATCTATTCCATCGGCTTTCTGGTGGGTTGGCCCATTCTGATGTTTCTCATCGCCGAGCCCCTGCGCAATCTCGGTCAGTACACCTTTGTGGACGTGCTTGCCTACCGGTTGTCGAAAAGACCGATCCGGATTGCCGCGGCCAGCGGGTCGCTGATGACCGTGTTCTTTTACCTCATTGCGCAAATGGTCGGCGCGGGTACGCTGATCATGATGATCTTCGGAATGCCCTATCAGATCGCGGTGGTGATCGTGGGCGTCGTGATGATCATGTACGTGCTGTTCGGAGGCATGGTCGCCACCACCTGGGTGCAGATCATCAAGGCCGTCCTGCTTCTGAGCGGCGGCACGCTGATGGTCATCCTGATCATGTTCCATTTCGGCTTCAGCTACGGCGAGCTCTTCCGTCAGGCGTCGCTTGCGTACGGCGACCGGGTTCTGGAGCCTGGCGGACTGATCGCGAGCCCGCTGGACGCGGTGTCGCTCGGAATCGCGCTGATTCTGGGAACCGCCGGCCTGCCGCATATCCTGATGCGCTTCTACACCGTGCAGGACGCCAAAACCGCGCGCCGATCGGTGTTCTACGCGACCGGCTTCATCGGATTCTTCTACATCCTGACCTTCACCATCGGATTCGGAGCGATGGTCATCGTCGGCCAGGAGGTGATTTCGGCGATGGATTCGGGCGGAAACATGGCCGCGTTGCTGGTGGCCGAAGCGACCGGTGGAGCGGTGTTCCTCGGGTTCATCGCCGCGGTGGCGTTTGCCACCATCCTGGCGGTCGTCGCCGGCCTCACGCTATCCGGCGCCAGCGCGCTGTCGCACGACCTCTACGCCGGGGTTTTCCGCGCCGGTCGCACGTCCGGGCTGGACGAGGTCCGGGTCGCGAGGATCGCGACATTGTCGCTCGGGATACTGGCCATCGTGCTCGGATTGATTTTCCAGGGACAGAACGTCGCGTTCATGGTCGGTCTCGCGTTCGCGGTGGCGGCCAGTGCGAACTTCCCGGCGCTGCTGCTCTCCATCCTCTGGCGCGACTATTCGACCACCGGCGCGGTTCTGAGCATAGCGACTGGCACGATACTGGCCGTGGGCCTGATCATCCTCAGCCCCGCGGTCTGGATCGATGTGATGAACAACCCGACCGCGGTCTTTCCGCTGACGAATCCGGCGATCGTTTCCGTGGCCGGGGCGTTCCTGGCCGGGTACATCGGCTCGAAGGTCTGGCCGGACGCGGAGGCTTCCCGAAGATACGAGGAACAGAAGATTCGCAATTACCTTGGCGTTGGGGCCGAGTAAGCGCGGGGGGCAGGGTGCCGGGCTCCTGGTCCGGCACCCGGGAAAAATGGTCTTCGAGTCCCTTTTTGATTCCCGCAAACGGGCGCCTGGGCATTCGGCGGTCGGGGTTGCAGGGGTGGGCCCGATCGCTGGAGCCACGGGTTTCGCAAACCTGAGAATTCAGCTACGGAAAAGCACGGAAATCACGGAAAATAGGCGGTTTGAATGCTGTTTTCCGTGTCTGTCCGTGCTTTCCGTGGCTCGAATTTTCAACTTCCAGATCGACCCGGGGCCATGGTCAGACCGGCATTTTCCGGGGTCAAAAAGGCCTCCCAAGGCGAAAATCATCGCGAAATATGACGTGTTTGGTTTTTAAAACAATCAATTGGCTTGGTCCGACCCCGATTGTCAGACCCGATGCAGGTCGCGCGGGGGCGCGTATTCGCTGCGCGGATGAGGGTCTTCCTCGATGACGTTCACCCCCTGGGCTTCGAGGGCATCGATCAGCTCCTTTCCGAGATCGCCGAGGTGTTCGGCATGCTGCTTCAGGCTCGTCAGCAGGTCAGCGGCCTCGAAGGCATCCATCCGCACGTGCGCCT
>PULL01000312.1 GCA_003550945.1 Thioalkalivibrio sp.
ATTCTGAGCAGCATTCCGTGGGGATCGGGTCTGGCGCCCGCCCCCTCCCCATCCTCCCCCCACAAATGGGGGAGGAGGTCTTCTCCCCCTCCACCGCTTGCGGGCCCGAAGTGAAGGGGCTGGGGGTGAGCGGGCGTCCTCCCAATCCTTCCGCACGGGTGGGGAAGGGACTGCGCTTTCCGGCCGTTCAGCCGGCGTGGTAGCCGACGATGCGCTCGACCTCGTTCTTCGAGCCCAGGATTACCGGGACGCGCTGGTGCACGCCTTCGGGCGCCATCTCCAGGATGCGCTCGCGGCCGGTGGTGCTCGCGCCGCCGGCCTGTTCGATGATCAGGCTCATCGGGTTGGCCTCGTACATCAGGCGCAGCTTTCCGCCCTGGCCCTTCGCCTTCAGCTTTTCGTCCACGGGGTACATGAACACGCCGCCGCGGGTCAGGATGCGGTGCACTTCCGCGACCATCGACGCGATCCAGCGCATGTTGAAATCCTTGCCCCGCGGGCCTTCCTTGCCGGCCAGGCACTCGTCCACGTAGCGCTTCACCGGCGCCTCCCAGAAGCGGCTGTTGGACGCGTTGATCGCGAACTCGCTGGTGTCCTCCGGGATCTTCACGTCTTCGTGGGTGAGCAGGAATTCACCGAAGTCCTTGTCCAGGGTGAACATCTGCACGCCGCGCCCGCGCGTCGCGAAGACCATCATCGTCGAGGGCCCGTAGAGGCAGTAGCCGGCCGCGCACTGTTCGGCTCCGGGCTTCAGGAAGTCCTCGGTGGTGGGATGGGTTACGCCCTCGGGCGCCTTGATGATGGAAAAGATCGTGCCGACGGAGACGTTCACGTCGATGTTCGACGAGCCGTCGAGCGGGTCGAACAGCACCAGGTAGTGCCCGCGCGGCGCATCCGCGGGGAGTTGGTAGATCTCGTCCATCTCTTCCGACGCCAGCCCCGCGACGTGGCCATTGTGCGCAAGCGCCTCGATGAAGACCTCGTTGGTGATCACGTCGAGCTTTTTCTGGGTTTCGCCCTGAACGTTCTCGGAGCCCGCGGAGCCAAGCACGCCGATCAGGTCGCCCTTGTTCACGAGGTCGGAGATTTTCTTGCACGCGACCGCGATGTCGTTGAGGAGGCCGGTGAACTCGCCGGTGGCGCCCTCGATCTGGCGCTGGGTCTCGATGATGTAGTTGGTAAGTGTGGTTCCAATATGCATGATGGTCTTCCTGGCTGGCCTGATGGATGGCGGGCGATGCTGGTGCAGACCCTGCACGATCCCTGTGCGGATGGGCCCCGCGCGGGAGGCGGGCGTCGGGTTCCGCGACCGGACGAATGCCCGGCCGCGTTTGCATGATCGGGGGCGGCGCCACAAAATCGGCACGCGGCGTCCGGGTCATGCGCAATCCGTTACGACTGCCGTCCCGGCTCACGAAGCCCGGAGGTCTGCGCCCGGGCATCAACCCGGCTGCAACCGTCATATATTAGCAAAAGCTTTCTGTCGTCATGGCTGGTACTGTTTCTGCATGTGTGCCGGGCCAGGGACGCGTCACTGTCATCAAGGGGGAATCCATGCCCAAGAACGCGCTGTATGCCCAGTCGGGCGGGGTCACCGCAGTGATCAACGCGAGTGCCTGGGGCGTGATCGAGGCCGTGCGGGCGCATCCCGCGCACTTCGGCACCTGCTACGCTGCGCGCGACGGCATTCTCGGGGTGCTGAACGAGGAGATCTTCGATCTGGATCAGGAGGATCCACTCACCCTGAAGGCGCTGCGCCACACGCCCGGCGGGGCGTTCGGATCGTGCCGCTTCGACCTCGGCGATCCGGATCGCGACCGCCGGCAGTACGAGCGGCTGGTCGAGGTCTTTCGCGCCCACGACATCGGATATTTCTTCTACAACGGCGGTGGCGGTTCGATGGACACTGCGCTCAAGGTCGCGCGCATCGGGGACCTGATGGGCTATCCGATCACCGCGGTTGGCGTGCCGAAGACCATCGACAACGATCTCGACGCCACCGACACCAGCCCCGGATTCGGTTCCGCGGCCAAGTTCATCGCCACCGTCGTGCGCGAGGCCAGCCTCGACGTGGAGTCGATGCACACGAGTTCGACCCGGGTCTTCATCCTGGAGGTGATGGGACGGCACGCGGGCTGGCTGGCGGCCGCGGCGGCGTTGGCGCAGGAGTACGACGGGCAGCCGCCGATGCTGATCCTGTTCGCGGAGATTCCCTTCGACGAAGCGGATTTCCTGACCAACCTGCAACTCGCGATCGACCGTCACGGCTACTGCGTGGTCGTGGTTTCGGAGGGCCTGAAGCACGCCGACGGCTCGCTGTTCGCGGTGGCCCAGAGTCACGACGTGTATGCCTACACCCAACTTGGCGGCGCCGCACCGCGGCTCGCGGAGATGATCAAGAAGAGCACCGGGCACAAACTGCACTGGTCGGTGGTGGACTACATCCAGCGTGCGGCGCGCCACCTCGCGTCGCGTGCCGACGTCGAGCAGGCCTACGCGGTGGGCAAGGCCGCGGTGGAAGGCGTGGTCGCCGGCCACCACAGCTTCATGCCCGTGATCCTGCGCGAATCCAGCGTTCCCTATCGCTGGACGATCAGCCGGGTCCCGCTGGAACGGGTGGCCAATATCGAGCGGGGCATGCCTCGGGAGTTCATCACGCCCGACGGCTATGGCATCACCCAGGCGTGCCGCGACTACTTGAGGCCGCTGATCGAGGGTGAGGACTACCCGCCGTTCGAGCACGGCCTGCCTTGTTACTCGCGCATCCGTGGCGTGCTGCTCCCAAAGCGCTGTCCGGAGTTTCGGATCAAAGGAGACTGAGCGGCTCCCCGTAATCGGCGGAGACTATCCTCCGCGCGCCAACGGCTCATCCAGGCCGCCGCGCGGTCGGGCGCTTTATGCCCGGGCCGCTTTGGTCCAAGATACAAGTCGAGGCCTTGAGCCGGCCCGCACCCGATTGCAGGGGGGCTCGCAGGGACCGAATCCACCAGAGGAGACCACGACTGTGAAGGCATGCCGACCGCTCCCGAAGGCGATGGGATTTCTCCTGGCGTTGTTGCTGACGCTGCTCCCGGCCAGCCCGCTGATGGCCGGAATGCTCGATACCGGAGCGCTGCTCCACGCCGCGACGGTAGACGCGGATCGGGCTGCGCTGGCGCAGCGCCTCGGTGCCCCGGACGTGCAGCACGCGCTGACCCGCATGGGCGTCGATCCGGCCGATGCCGAGGCCCGGGTCGCGCGGCTGACCGACGCTGAGGTTGCCGATCTGAACGCCCGTCTCGACCAGTTCCCGGCGGGGGCCGGCGCGCTGGAGGCCGTGCTGATCGTGTTCCTGGTCTTCGTGATCACGGACGCGCTTGGGCTGACCAACGTCTTCGC
>PULL01000118.1 GCA_003550945.1 Thioalkalivibrio sp.
GCGTTAAGGCGCCGAAGCTGATAACGGGGATCAGCCGAATCGCAGCTACGCTGCTTCTTGTGATGGTCATTGTTGAAGCCACGGTGTTCTGGAATAAGCGGGCTGAGTCTACACGATGGGGTCGGGGGCTGAAGAGAGGTCCGGGTCGCAGGGGTGCTTTAGCGTCGCACGGGAAACGCTGAACCCTGCAGTTTGTCATCCTCCGGCTGCCATGGGAGGCAGGATCACTCACGCATCGACGCCGCAAGATGTGCTTCACTTGGTAGTCATGGGTCGGGCTCTGAATCCGGCTTCGGTTTGCTGCTTACAGAGGGGTTGCCGTGTTCGTGCTGGATGAACGCCTGGAGGCGGACAGTTTGCCGGTTGGGACGCGCGAAGGGTGCCTGGTTCGGTTGTTCCGTGATGCCCGCTATCCCTGGCTGCTGGTGATCCCGTCCATGGGGCAATTCCGCGAGTGGTGGGAGCTGACGGCGGATCAGCGCGCGCAGGTGGACCGTGTGCTCGTCGACGGTGCCCGCGTTCTTTCGGGCATGCCGGACGTGCAGAAGATCAACCTCGCGAGCCTCGGAAACCTGGTCCCACAGCTGCATTGGCACGTGGTGGGGCGTCGCGCGGGAGATCCCGCCTGGCCGGGCCCGGTATGGGGCCACAGTACCCCGCGGCCATACGAACCCGGACAGCAGGCGGCTCTGATCGCGCACCTCGTCGGAGAGCTCAACCTCAACCCTTCGCGCTGAAGCATTCGGGCAGCGCAACGCGCACCATCGGGGAACACGCCGGGGTTTGGCAGGGTCGTAGGTCCGTGATTCATCGTGATGGAGTGTGACCCATGTCCCGATATTCGTATCTGCGCAGGCGGTTGCTGCTGGGTGGGGGTGCTGCGCTGCTGTCATTGCCGTTGGCGGCCGCGCAGCGGGTGTTGACCCCGGGCCAGGCGACCGGGCCGTTTTATCCGGTGATCCCGCCGCTGCATAAGGACAACGACCTGACGCAGGTGGAGGGTCGGCCCGGGCGCGCAGCCGGGCAGATCAGTGACCTGTCCGGGCAGGTGATGGAGGTGGACGGGCGCCCGCTTGCCGGCGTGCGTGTGGAGATCTGGCAATGCGACGCAAACGGTCGGTATCGGCACCCGCGCGATCGGCAGCCGGTCGCCGAGGATCCTAATTTCCAGGGTTTTGGTCACACGATCACGGATGAGGAAGGGCGCTACCGCTTCCGGACGATCCGCCCGGTTCCCTATCCGGGCCGCACGCCTCACATTCACGCCGCCGTGTTCCGGGAGGGTGATGAGCCTTTCGTCACGCAGATCTACGTGGTGGGGGAGCCGCTGAACGAGAACGACATGCTGTTTCGACGGGTACCCGAGCACCTGCGCCCGCTGCTGCTGGCCGACTTCCAGCCGGTGGAAGATCCGGTCGCTCAGCTTGCAGCGTCATTCGACTTCGTGCTGTCGCCGTCCCTCGTGGGCCTGTTCGGCACCCGCACCGCATAAAACCCTCGACCCCGGCGGCCCGGCGGCCGTGGTGCTGGGTTAGCGCTCCCGAGCGTGGATGCGAAGTTGGAGGCGCGGGCGGCCCTGCCACCAGTTCGCCTCGGGAGTGAAGAGCAGCACCGCGGTTTCTCCGGCAGTGACCGGGCAGCTTGACCCGGCATTGAACCAGATGCCGTCGACAGACTGGCCGCCTGGGTCCAGCGTCAGGCGCCAGTGGCCACCCGCTTTTCCAACCTCGCGGGTGCGGCGCACGGTGAAGGCCCCACGCAGAATGGCTTCCGGGAACTCTCGGCCGTAGGGGCCAATGTCTTCCAGCGCGTGAACGAGTTCAAGCGCGAGATCGCCAGACGCAACATCGCCATCCACCCGAATGCGCGGGCGGAGCAGTGCTCCTTGCAGTCGCTGGGCCGCCTCCTGCTCGAAGGCGGCCTCGAACTCGGGAAATCGTCCCTGTTCGAGTGTCAGGCCGGCTGCTCCGGCGTGGCCGCCGTACTTCAGCAGCAGGCCAGGGTTGGCTTCATCGATGTGCTGCAGCACCTCTAGCATCGGAACCCCGTCCACGCTCCGGCAGGAACCGGTGAGCAGACCGGGTGACTCGGGGTGTGGCGAGAAACACGCCGCGGGACGGGCGAAACTCTGCATCAGTCGCGAAGCAACGATGCCGTGCACGCCAGCGTGGCCCTCGACGAGTGGAACCGCAAGCGCTGCGGCGCCCGCCGCGACGTGGGGTCGGGCTAGTCGCATCGCCTCTTCGGTCAGGCTTTTTTCGATGGCCCGCCGGGCGATGTTGGTCTCGTCCAGCAGCGCGGCGCCGGTGAGGGCCTCTTCCTCGCTATCTGCGAGCAGAAAGCGAACCCCGGCCATCGCATCGTGAAGCCGCCCAGCAGCATTCAGCCGCGGGCCGATCCCGAAAGCGAGATCCTGGGAAGTGAGCGGCTTTGCGGGATCGCCGAGGTAGCCACGCAGGGCGCGCCAACACGGGTAGTCGGCGGCCTCGATCCGCTCGATCCCGGCGCGCACCACAATGCGATTGTTGCGGCTGCGGGCGAGGGAGACCACGTCCGCAACCGTGCCAGTGGCCACCCAGCCAAACAGCGCACCGAGGCTTGGGATGCCGGCGGTGCGGTGTCCGCCGTCGATCAGGCGCCGGCGAACGGCCCAGAGCAGGAGCCAGGCCACCATGACCCCGGCGATCAGCGGATCCGGATAGCCGGCGCCTGGGCGCTGGGGATTTACGAACGCCAGTGCCGCCACCGGACCTCCGGTCGCCGGGATTCCATGGTGATCGGTGACCACGGTGTCGATACCGGCTGCGGCCAGACGCTCGATCCGTGGCCCGTCCGAGGAACCGATGTCGGCGGTGATGACCAGGGCAGGGCGGGGATGTGCGGCCAGGATGCGGTCGCAGACCGAGTCCGACAGGCCATAGCCCTCGGAGAGTTTCAGCCCGATGTAGTGCTGTATGCGCTCGCGTGGGTGGCCGAGGTGCTCGGCGAGGCCGCGCGTCAGGACGGCGTGGGCGTTGACGCCGTCCGAGTCGGCATCGGTGGCCAATGCGATGACCTCGCCGCCGAGAATCGCCTGTACGACCCGATCTGCGGCCCGGTCGATATCCGGCAGCCCCTCTGGCGGGTCCAGCGAGTGCAGCGAGAAATCGAGCAGCCAGTCCGGTTCGACCCCGACCGCGGCCGCTCTGTGAGCCAGCACCTGAGCGACAATGGGATGCAACCCAAGGCGCTGCGCGGCACGGAGGCTGCCAGGATCGATGACGCGATCTTCGATGATCGGTTCCATCCTAACCGTCATGGCCGCGGTGGGCCGCCCTGAAAGACGAAAAGTCGAGCCACGGAAAGCACGGAA
>PULL01000295.1 GCA_003550945.1 Thioalkalivibrio sp.
ATGGGGAGGGGGCGGGCGCCAGCCCGATCTCCACGCGACCGCTGCCCGGAATCTTGTGCAGTGCGATCGTGTATACTGCGGGATTGCGCTTACCGCACCACCCGCCGGACGTCTGTCCCGGCCCTCCCAGAGTATCTCCGATGTCCGAAATCACCCCCTTCTCCCGGCTCGGGCTGTCCGAGCCGCTGACCCTTGCGCTCGATCGCCTGGGATTCAGCCAGCCCACCCCGGTGCAGGCCGCGTGCATCCCGGCGTTGCTGGGCGGGCGCGACGTGCTCGGGGAAGCCCAGACCGGTACCGGGAAGACCGGCGCCTTCGGCCTGCCCCTGATCGAACGGATCGACACCGAAGACCGCTCGGTGCAGGCGCTGGTGCTCACCCCGACACGCGAACTGGCGAACCAGGTCGCCGGCGCGCTGGGCGATTTCGCCTCCGGGCGGCCCGGGACCGACATCCTTCCGGTATACGGTGGCCAGCCGATGGGCGCCCAGCTGCGCCGGCTGCGCGCGGGCCCGCAGATCGTGGTGGGCACGCCCGGCCGCGTCGTGGACCACATGAAACGCGGCACACTGACACTGGACGCGCTGAAGTTCGTCGTGCTCGACGAGGCCGACGAAATGCTGCGCATGGGCTTCATCGAGGACATCGAGTGGATTCTTGAGCAGACCCCGGCCGAGCGTCAGACCGCGCTGTTCTCCGCGACCATGCCGGCGCCGATCCGACGCATCGCACACCGGCACCTGCGCCAGCCCGAAGAAATCCGCATCGGTGCCGGCAACGAAGCCGGAGCCGACATCGACCAGAGCTACTGCGTCGTCGATGAGCGCCACAAGCTGGAAGCGCTCGCCCGCCTGCTCGAGGTCGAGTCCGAACTCGATGCCGCGATCGTGTTCGCGCGCACCAAGGCCGCGACGCAGGAAATCGCCGATAGTCTGGCCGCGCGCGGACACAAGGTCGCCGCGCTGAACGGCGACATGGAGCAAAAGGAGCGCGAGCGCGTGGTGGCCGAACTGCGCGAAGGCCGGCTGAACGTGATCGTCGCGACCGACGTCGCCGCCCGCGGCATGGACGTGCCGCGCATCACCCACGTGTTCAACTTCGACGCCCCGGGAGACGCCGAGGCCTACGTGCACCGCATCGGCCGCACCGGCCGCGCCGGGCGCAAGGGCCGCGCAATCCTGTTCCTGGAACCGCGCCGGCGCCGCATCCTGCACGAGATCGAACGTCTGACGCGCAGGCCCGTGCGCAGCCACGCAGTGCCCGATCTGCGCGCGGTGGCCGAGAGCCGGCAGGCGCGCTTCGCCGAACGCATCGATGCATTGCTCGCCACCGGGCATTCGGAGCAGCACAGCGAGTTGGTGGAAACGCTGCTCGCACGCTGCCAGACGTCGGAGCGAGACCTCGCCGCCGCGCTGGTGGCCCTGGCCACCGAGATGACGCCGCTGCTGCCGCCGGGCGACTCGACCGCGGACCCGTTGCTCCGCCCGCTGGGCGCGGGGAACGAGCACCGGAGCGCACCGCGCGGCGCCGACCCAAGGGAGCGGAACCCGCGCAGCCGAGCCGGGCAGGATACGTCCCGTACGCCGCGTGCACGGCACGGTAACGACGAGGCGATGGTGCGCTACTACATGCCCGTTGGGCGCCAGCACGGCGTCGGGGCACGCGAAATCGTCGGTGCGCTGACCCACGAAGGCGGTCTGTCAGGAGCGGATATCGGCCGGATCGGACTGATGGATCACTTCAGCCACGTAGACCTGCCGGCCACGCTGAATGCATCGACGATGCAGCGCCTGGGCCGAATCCACGTGGCCCAGCGCAAGCTCGAACTGACACTGGAGACCCCGGAGATCGCCGGCGACCGGTCCAGCACTGCCGAGCCGTCCGGACCCCGTGTCCGCGTGGCTTCGCGGCAGGCGGACGCCCCGCGCCGCACGGAGGGCCGCGAGCGGCACGGCAAGCCCGGGCGGCCCAAGGCCGGGCGCACCGCCGCCACCAAGGCTCCACAGGACCGCAAGCGCCGCCCATTTCCCGGCCCGACGGCAGGCCGCGGACGGGGCCCCGCTGCGGGCAAGGGCTTCGCAGCCCACAACGCCGGCACGCTAGCCATCCGCCGCAAACCAGTCTGACGATCATGACCCGAAGGATGAAAAGTTGAGCCACGAAAAGCACGGACAGACACGGAAAGAGGATTGAATCATTTAGCGTTTTCCGTGATTTCCGTGTACTTCCGTGGCTGTATTTTCACGCTAAGGACATTATCATGCTGAGAGAGCTTTGGAACGATCGCAAGGGAGGTTTCCACCCGGCAAGCGCGACGGATTACCTGCCGGAGAACGCCCTGCACCGGTTGCAACTCGGGCGCCTGCAGGCCGTGGTGGCGCATGCCTACGAGAACGTGCCGCTGTTTCGCAGCCGCATGGAGGCGAAAGGCCTGACTCCCGAATCGGTCCGCGGACTGGAAGATCTTCGGCAATTGCCGTTTACGGTCAAGGATGATTTGCGGCAGTCCTACCCCTTCGGCCTGTTCGCGACCCCGATGAGCGAAGTGGTCCGCCTGCACGCCTCGTCCGGGACCACCGGCAAGCCCACGGTGGTCGCCTACACGCGCGACGACGTGGAGGTCTGGTCCGAGGTGATGACCCGCACGCTGGCCTGCTGCGGGCTGCACCGTGGCGACATCCTGCAGAACGCTTTCGGCTACGGTCTGTTCACGGGAGGGCTCGGTGCCCACTACGGTGCCGAGACCCTCGGGGCGACGGTGGTGCCGGTATCCGGCGGGAATACCGACCGCCAGATCATGCTGATCCGGGATTTCGGTGTGACCGTGCTGGCCTGCACGCCAAGCTATTTCACCCACCTGGTCGAGCGTGCCGGCGAACTCGGCGTGGACCTGCGCGAGCAACCGCTGCGGATCGGCATTTGCGGCGCCGAGCCGTGGACCGACGGCATGCGCCAGCACATCGAGCAGGCGGCCGGCATCCGTGCCTACGACATCTACGGGCTCTCCGAGATCATCGGACCCGGGGTGGCGAGCGAGTGTCCCGAGCAGTCCGGGCTGCACATCTTCGAGGATCACTTCTACCCGGAGATCATCGATCCGGAGTCCGGAGAGGTGCTCCCGGACGGCGAGGAGGGCGAGCTCGTGATCACCACCCTCAGTAAGCGGGCGATGCCGATGATCCGGTACCGGACCCGCGACATCACCGCGCTGATCCGCGAACCCTGCGCCTGCGGCCGCACGATCCGGCGCATGCGGAGAATCGGCCGCCGCTCGGACGACATGTTCATCATCCGGGGCGTGAACGTGTATCCGTCGCAGGTCGAGACCGC
>PULL01000263.1 GCA_003550945.1 Thioalkalivibrio sp.
CCCTATGCGGCGCCGGCCGGGATGATTTTGACCTGGGTCAACCAAAATGACGGCACCGAGAGGAACGGCCTCGTTTGCGCGCGTTCGGGCTTTCGGCGCGCTTTACAGTCTTATGCCGAGCTTTTTTTTAATCCCGCGCGTGGCGCATGGTCTATAGTCCTCCTTGGGTAACGAACTGCCCTGGAAGAGGCAGTCGCTGGACCCACCAAAGGAGAATCCCTAGCCATGAAAGCGGTGGCCATCAGCTTGGCCTTTGGCCTGATGATCGGGGCCGTTGGCGCGAGCGCGCTCGCTTCGACGGTCCGCGACGAACCAATCAAGCCGATCGAGCCCTACGTGTCCGAGAGACCGGACACGGTGGCACTGGCCTGAAGACGCCAACAGGTGATATGCCGCAAATCGTGCTGCCGATCCTGCCGCCGTCGAGCAATGACACGCCGGCACCCGATCCCTACGCCGACCAGGCAGCGAGGCCGTCTGTAGCCAGAAACGACTTGTTATTTGTGAAGTGCGATCTAGTCTTCGAGAGAAAACGTGGCCGGTACAGAGCGAGATATGCGTTCGACTGCCGGCGAATGACCAAGGGGTGGTGACCATGCGCTGGAGTGTGTTGGCCCGACTGGGGCTCGCTGTACTGCTGCTGTTTCCGACCAACTTGCTGGGCGAAACGGTTCAGGGCCGGATCATGGAGATCTCGCGCCTGGCCAACACGATCCAGATCAGGGTTCCTGACCAGGACCCGGTGGTGATCCGGTTCGATGCCAACACGAGGTTTGTTGAGGCCGAGGGCATCGGGGATCTGGCGGGGAACGACCTGATCCAGGTCGAGTTCACGCCCGGGCAACCGGCGACCCAGATTCGCAAGGTGGTCTTCGGGTTGCCGCCGGGTATCGAGATCGATATCCGGGAGGTGCTGAGCATTCTCACAGGCGATGAACCCTACACCCTGGTCGATACCCGACCTCGCGGTCCGTTCCTTTCCGGCACCATTCCGTCGTCGATGAACTCCTTCACCCGCGTCGAAGAGGCGGAATTCGTCGCGACGCTGCCCGAAGACAAGGATCGCCTGCTCGTTTTCTACTGCGGCGGCTCCACCTGCCCTTACACCGGTGAAGCGGTCGAGATGGCGCAGAAGGCCGGGTACACGAACATCAAGGGTTACCAGGGCGGCATTCCGGACTGGCGGCGGGCACAGATGCCCCTGCACGCGGACCCGAACTGGGTGGCGGACCGCCTGAATCCGGGCCACGTGATCATCGACACCCGCAATCCGGTGGTCAGTGCGATGGGTCACCTCCCGGGTGCGGTGGCGATGCCGGCAACGAACTTCGAGGCGCTGACCGAGCGTTTCATCCGCGAGGACCGCGAAGCAATGCTGCCACGCGTTACCGACCGGCGGGCGCCGATCATTCTCTACAGCGACCAGCACTTCAGTGACGACGTACTGATCGCCTTCCGCGAACTCACCAGTTGGGGCTACGGTCGCGTCGCGATCCTCAGGGACGGGTTCGATGGCTGGCAGGCGTCCGGGCTGCCGGTCGAGCGGGACCAGGTGGCGTTTGCGATCAACTATCAACGGCAGCTGCTGCCGGGTGAGATCTCGCCGCAGGATTTCGCGGCGACCGATCTGGCCCGCGACGATCTGATCGTGCTGGATGTTCGCTCGGATCAGGAGGTGACAGAGGGCATGATCGCGGGAGCGATCCACATCCCGCTGGAAAAGGTCGAGGACAGTCTGGACCGGCTTGACAAGAACAAGGAGGTCATCGCGGTCTGTGCCACTGGGATCCGTGCCGAGATGGTCTATCGCGTGCTGAATGCAGCGGGCTACAACGTGCGTTTCCTGAACGAGCACATCGAAGTCGCCGAGGACGGCAGCGTCCGCGTGCTGTAGACCGGTCGAACCCCGGGGCCCGGTTGCCGGCCCCGGACCGTCCGTACCATAAAGCTGCGGGATCCCACTCCATGAAGCGTCGAGAATTCCTCAAACTTTCCGCGGTGGTTGGCGCCGGTGCGGCCACACCGGCACTGATGACCGGTTGTGCAAGTCCGCCGCTGCCAGGTGCCGGGGAGGTGGAGACCAGCCCTACCGTCTGTAACGTCTGTTTCTGGCGTTGTGCCGGAACGGTGTTCAAGGAGGACGGCCAGCCCTGGAAGATCGAGGGCAACCCGGATGACCTCCATTCCCTCGGGCGGTTCTGTACCCGTGGTAGCGGTGGGCTGGGCATGTACCGTGATCCGGATCGCCTGCGCAGGCCGATGCTGCGGGTCACGGAGAACGGGCGGCAGACCTTCAAGCCAGTTTCCTGGGACGAGGCGATGGATTTCATCGCCACACGCATGAAGGATATCGCGGAGAAGCACGGAGACGACCGCTTGTGCCTGCTTTCGCACGGTGTGGGCGGCAGCCATTTCCGACGCCTTCTCGGGGCCTACGGCTCCACCGCATTCGCGCAGCCTTCGTTCGCGCAGTGCCGCGGGCCTCGGGATGTCGGTTTCGCCCTGACCTTCGGGGAGGGCGTGGGATCCCCGGATCGCACCGACATGGAGAAGTCCCGCTGCATCGTGCTGATCGGTTCCCACCTCGGCGAGAATCTGCACAACAGCCAGGTTCAGACCTGGATCCAGGCCGTCGCGAACCGTGCCACGCTGATTACCGTGGACCCGCGTTTTTCCGTCGCGGCGGGCAAGTCGCGGTATTGGTTGCCGATCCGGCCCGGTACCGACATGGCGCTGCTGCTGGCGTGGATCCACGTGCTGGTTCACGAGGGACTCTACGATCGGGACTATGTCGCCCGCTACACCACCGGCCTGGAGCAGCTGGCCGAGCACGTGCTGCCGTTCAGTCCGGAATGGGCGTTTCTCGAGACCGGAATCGGCGCGGACGTGATCCGGGAGACCGCACGCGAAATGGCGCATCACGCGCCGGCGACCGTGGTGCACCCGGGGCGCCACGTGACCTGGTACGGAGACGACACCCAGCGAAGCCGGGCCATTGCGATCCTGAGCGCGCTGCTCGGGTCCTGGGGCCGCGAAGGTGGGTATTTCATTCCCGAGTCGGTGCGGTTGCCCAGCTATCCCACGCCGGAGCCGCCGAAGCCGCGCAGCGACTGGATGGCGGAAGTGCAAAAGGACTATCCGCTGGCTCCGGCCGGCATCACCAACGTGATCATCGACAAGTCGATCGGCGACGACGCCTTCTTCAAGGGCTGGTTCGTCTACGGGACCAATCTGCCCTATGCGATCCCGGCCAGCGCTGCGCAGATCGAAGCGGCGGCGCAGTCGCTGGACCTGTTCGTGGTCGTGGACACGATGCCCTATGCAATCA
>PULL01000089.1 GCA_003550945.1 Thioalkalivibrio sp.
CGCCAGACCGTACTGGCCGCTGTCGCGTGCTTCGCGATCGGGACCGCGCGGTGCCCAGACGGCCGCTTCTGGGTCGTAGGGTCCAGCCAACAACTCAGCGAAGTCAGAAACCTCCTGTGGCACACCAAAATTCGGAACCGGATTGGTCGCCGGCGAGCTCAAATCTTTACGACGGCCAAACCCGACGAACACATTCTCCCCGCCCGGACTCAGAAAATCATTGCTGCTGAAGAACGTACCCGCCGGATCGATTCGTGTCTTATCCCACTCAAGCATCCAGACGCCCTCGACCGAAAGGCGGTCGGTGAGGTCGTGGGAGGCCCAAAGCATGTTCAACGGCATCAGGCCTTCGCGCAGTTCGGAACCGGGGATGCGCAGGCGGCTGACGTCGATGGGGTTCAGTACGTTGATGCCGTTCTGGATGAAGGTGCTTTCGCCCCAGTTCACCACCTGTCTACCGAGGCGCAGGCCCAGCCAGCGGTTGGCCACATCGAAGTCTCCGCGTACGTAGGCGTCGAGCAGTTCGAAGTCGCGGCCCGCCTGGTCCCGGGCCTCTGAACTCAGGCCGCTCTTGCTCATCACCGCGTCGTCGTAGAAATAGGTGGCGCGGAAGAAAGCCCCGTAATTGCGGTAATTCAACTCGAGGTCGTGGGTGGCCTTCGCGGTCAGGGACACCACCTCGCCGCGGTCCCAATTCAGGTTGCCATCGTCCTCGTTGACGGAGCGGGCGGTACCACCGTTCGCGATCCCGATCAGCGAGTCATCGGGCTTCTGCATCCGCCAACGGGCGCCCAATGACACGGTCGTGTCGAAGCTGCCCCAGAGTTCCCCATCGTCACTGCTGAACTCGAAGCCCTGCGCGGGAGCTCCGACTCCCAGGGCCAGTGCCACTGCGGCAGCCAACGCACTCACACGGCACAGCCGTGCACTGGAACCCCGCTGTTTCCACGACATGCAGATCCCCCTATCCGGTGATGCCGGGCTTCGCCGGCGAATGATCCTTCCTGCCCTTGTGAAGGTATGCGTTGCCTTGCATCTGTCGACGGCTGAGCGAGAGCCTTTTTCTGATGTCTCCGGAGCGCTGCCGGCCGCTCAGGAATACGGATGCCGAACGGCACGGTTTCCTGAATATCTGGATGCGGTTCAAACGGCTGTTTGAATCATAGGAGATCCGGCGGCCAAGTCAACACTTTGTGGCGGTTTTGACCCCAACCATCCCACCCAAGGGGAGAAGAATTAGACCCAAGGATTTATTTAAAAAACACAGATCTAGGTCTAACCTACATAAAGTTCTAGCACCATTAGGGGCGGTATGCGCGTCGGCACAACACGCCTCGCAACTCCGATCAACAGCCAGCACAGGGGGCAGGAGGCTGTGATGACAAGATCCGATGAAGACTGCATCTGGGTCCGCGCAGAGGCGTGGCTGATTGCCGGTACCGGAACCATGCTCAAGGTGGAAACCCGGAAAATCTGCCGCAGCGGTGTTTTTTTGGAAGCGGCGTGGCCGGCCGAGTACCAGTCCGTCGAGGTGATCTTCCCTGATCCGGCGGCACGCAACGGCAGCCAGCGGATCGCTGGCTCCGTTACCGAACGCTGGCCCGACGGCATCTGGGTGGAATTCAACCGTGCACTTCGCTCGCCGGTGGAAATGCTGATGCGTTCGGGACTCACGACGTCCACCTATCCACCCCTCCCTGCCGCACCCTCCGTCTGGGCGAGCTGGTGAATGGCGGCTTTCGCCTACCAGTGCAGATCGTCCGGGATCGGGAAATCGGCGTAGGGATCGTCCTTCTGATCGTCCGACCTCGCCGCGGGCTCTTGGTCCGGTTGAACGACGGCGCCTGGACTGCGCTGGGCGATGCGTTCGGCGACGGCGGCGGGAACCAGCACGAATTCATCGCCCACAGCGACCACCGAGACGGTGCCGGCCACCAACTGGCGGCGGAGGGGCTCGTCGATCCATAGCGAGCGGATCCGGTTCTTCCAGACGAAGTTGTAGCGCAGATCCGCGTCCCGCGGAGGCTGGATTGCGTGCTGATCGGCCATCTGCCGGATTTCGGCGCGAAGCGCGCGCTCCGCCTGCTCCTGCTTGCGGCGTTCGTTCAGCTGCCGGTCCTTCTCCAGCTTCTCGAGGCGCGCGGCCTCGATCGCCGCGGCCCGCTCCAGCTCTTCCTTCGAGGGACCCTTTTGCCCCTGTTTCCGCTTCCTGCGCTGTTCCAGCTCGGCTTCCTTCGCCTGCTTCCGGCTGGCGATTCCCGCCTTGAGCAATTGGTCCTTGAGTGAGCCCGCCATGTGTCCGTCCGGCACTTCCGGTGGATGGTGGCCGCGATGGTATCACGCGCCCATCGGCGCGACCCGACACGATCTTACGCCGCGCCGCGCAGCGAATTCTGGTGGCGACGATGGCGGCTGAACGGATCCTGGAACCCCGCGTTCAGGTCTTCAGGCGCGTCAGCTCCTCTCCGTCGACGACTGCGAAACCCGCATCGCCCAGGACTTGAATCGCCCGGTCCGGCTCCTCGAAGGAAAAGATCAGAATCGCCTTGTCGCCCCGTCGCAGCGAAAACGCGTACATGTACTCGATCCGAAGCTGCGCTGCCTCGAGTTCCGTGAGCACCTCGGCAAGACCGCCCGGCCGGTCCGCGATATCCACGGCCACCACCTCGGCGACGTTCACGACCCAGCCCTCCTGCTCCAGCACCTTACGGGCCTGACTGGCATCCGGCAGGATCAGCCGGAGAATCCCGAAGTCAGCGGTGTCGGCAAGGGTCAGCGTGAGGATGTTGATGCCCGCCGCGCCGAGCGCGCGTACCGGGGCGGCAAGCCGTCCGGTGCGGTTTTCCAGAAAGAGCGAAAGCTGCTGCAGTTTCATGCCCGTGATCCCCTTGTCCAAGCGGTTTGGGAGTGCTGTGCGACGAGCGCGGTTCAGCCCGGAGCGCCCTCGTTGCGCCGGTCGACCACCCGCTTGGCCTTGCCTTCGCTGCGGGCGATGCTTCGGGGCTCGACCAGGCGAAGATCGACGCGGATGCCGAGCGTGTGCTCGATGGCCTTGCCGAGACGCGACCGGACTTCCTCGAGCGCCCGGACCTTGTCGCTGAACACCTCGGGCGTAACCTCGACTTCCACCGCCATCTGGTCCAGACCGTGCGCACGGGTCAGAATGATCTGGTAGTGCGGCAGCGTGCCCTCAACAGCCAGCAGGGCGGTCTCGACCTGCGACGGATACACGTTCACGCCCCGGATGATGAACATGTCGTCCGAGCGGCGGCCGATTCTCCGCATGCGCCGGATCGTGCGGCCGCAGGCGCAGGGTTCGCGGATCA
>PULL01000257.1 GCA_003550945.1 Thioalkalivibrio sp.
GCGATTCCCAAAGTTCAGCCCTGCAGCGCGTAGCCGGAATCCTCAGGTCGCCGGGAACGCCGGCGGAACCACGTCCATGCCTTTTCGTGGTAGTGGTAGGCGACGGTGTTCACCAATGGCTCGATCAGCGCGACAAGCCCGCCGATCACGAAACTGCCCGTCAATGCAAACACGACTCCGAAGGCCACCGTGAAGTGGACGATTCCGAAGGAAATGGTTTTGATCATGGCGCTGTCTCCCGCAAATGGTTCTCGGTTACCTTTTAAAGCAGACGCAATGATAACGAAAGACAATTGCAGCTATCGCATACATAGACTGAATATAATCACTGCGAACAGCGAACCGGCCGACGGCATGGGAGACTAAGGGTCATGGACATGCTGCGCAGCACCATCGAACAACAGCGGCGACGGCTGGAGCAGGAACTGCACGAGCCGCTGGACCGCATCGCCCGGCAGTTGTCGCAGGCCTGGGCCGAACGCGAGGCGCTGACCGCGGTGCTGAAGAACTCGATCCGGGAGTTGCCGCACTGCACCTATCTGTATGCACTGAACACCGGCGGGATCCAGGTCAGCGACAACGTTTCACACGCCGGCCTGCTGCCCGAGCACTTCGGACGCGACCGGTCACAGCGTCCGTACATGAAGCAGGTGGTGCCGGCCGACGGCTTCCTGCTCTCGGAGGCCTACATCAGCCTGATCGGGCGGCGCCCCTCGCTGACTGCACTGCAACTCGTTCGTGACGACAACGGCACCGCGCTCGGCTTCATCGGCGCCGACTTCGACCTGCGCAATCTGCCGCACAGCGGCAACCTGTACGAGGAATCGACCGAGTGGCGCCAGATCAAGGGTGATCCGTCGATCCGCGGGACCGTGTTCCTGCAGACGCGCACCGAAAGCCTGATGGATCAGGACATGGACGGCGTTCTCTCGGTGCTGGAGGAACTGTTCACCGAGCGCGGCGTGTTCCAGTGCGTGCTGCACTTCTCGAGCAGCCGCGCAACCGTGTGGACGCTCAAGGACCCGTACCGCTACCGCATCCTGACCCACGACGCACTGAGCGACCCGGACACCTGCCTGGCCTTTCCCCGCATGCCCTACCCCGCGAATGCCCTGATGCCGGCGGACGCGATCCCGAGAATCCTCGAAAACCTGAAGGCGCTGCGCTTCGCCGACGAGACGGTTTACCTGCGTTCGTCGTCGATCAACCTGTTCAATGGCATGATCAGCCTCACCTTCTCGTGCGACGGCTCACACTACATGACCTGGAAGGAGTTCCTGGACCGCTCGGTAGGCTTCTGGCTCGGCAACACGGAGGACGAATCGTGATAGCGAAAATGGTGATCGCCGTGTTGGCCGCGCTGACGCTCTCCGCCTGCGCGCTGCTCGAGGTCGAACCGGATACCGCCTCTCCGTTCTACGCAGTTCCGCAGGGCTCGGTTCTCGAGATTCACCAACCGCTCACGATCCGTGCGGGCACTACACGCGTGTGGCTGCAGCGTGGCAGGGCCGGGGTAGGGAAGGACTGGTGGCACCCGGCCTGCAACCTCGAGGTGAATACCCTCGATCGCGAGCGCGATCAGACCATCGCGCCCGGGCGCTTCGAGGTGGTCCGGGTGCAACCGACGCAATACACCCAACTGCAGACGCCACCCGCCGTGGCGATGCCCGTGGCAGTTCGGGCCGGCGATTACAATGGGGGTGGAGTCACCTGGACGTGGCTGGGTCAGTACCTGTGGCTTTCGAGCGCGGAGCAGCCGGACGTCCGCAGGCTGACCTGCGTAGGCGTCTATTCGCGCCCCTTCGAAGCCCGCCAGCCGAGCATCGACCAGATCCGGGAAGCCCTCGGCACCGTGGCCACACTGCACCTGCCCGACTGAACGCAGGGATCGGGATCAGAAGTCGGGCAAGCCCGATTCGATCCACCAGGCCTTCGCCTCGTCGTCCCAGCGCCAGGACTGGCGGTCGGTGGTCCTCCGCACGATCTGGTTGAATTCGTAGAGGTATTCGATCGCGACCGTCTGGGTCGCCTCGGTTTCCGTCAGCATCACCACTGGCCGCAACACTTCGTAGCGCGTGACGCGCAGGTCGTCGAACACTGCCGGCACCTGCTGCGGGCGTGCATCTGGCGGCAGGAAGGCTAGCATCCCTTCGAAATCACCCCAGCGCAGCGCAGCCAGATATGCGCGGGAGGTGGAATCGAGGCTGGTTGCGCGCCGGTCCTTCTCCATCGCAGCGCAACCCGCGAGCAGCGATGCGATTAACGATGCGGCCACCACCGCCGGCCACAGCCTTCTGGTCGCGCCACCTTCCAACAGAGACATCATGCCCGCTCCCGATTCACGCCCCGGCCAGCCAGCGGGTCGCATGGTCCAGTATCCGGGTGGGCGTGCCTCCCGATCAAGTGCCGCGCAAACCTGCGTTCACAGCTCCCGGTAGATGCGGGCACCCTTCTGCACGAACTCCGCCGCTTTTTCCTGCATGCCCTTCTCCAACGCCTCCTGCTCGGAGAGGCCCTTCTGCGCAGCGTAGTCGCGCACGTCCTGGGTGATTTTCATCGAGCAGAAGTTCGGGCCGCACATCGAACAGAAATGCGCGACCTTGTGCGCTTCCTTCGGCAAGGTCTGGTCGTGGTACTCGCGCGCCCGCTCCGGGTCGAGGCTGAGGTTGAACTGGTCCTCCCAGCGGAATTCGAAGCGGGCCTTGGACAGCGCGTTGTCGCGCACCTGCGCGCCGGGGAAGCCTTTCGCGAGGTCGGCCGCGTGCGCCGCGATCCGGTAGGTGATGATGCCGTCGCGCACGTCCTCCCGGTTCGGCAGGCCGAGGTGCTCCTTGGGCGTCACGTAGCAGAGCATCGCGGTGCCGTACCAGCCGATGTTCGCGGCGCCAATGCCCGAGGTGATGTGGTCGTAGGCCGGCGCGATGTCGGTGACCAGCGGCCCGAGCGTATAGAACGGCGCCTCGAAGCAGTCGGCCAGTTCCTTGTCGACGTTCTCCTTCACCTTGTGCAGCGGCACGTGGCCCGGGCCCTCGATCATCACCTGCACGTCGTGCTCCCAAGCGAGCTTCGTCAGTTCGCCGAGCGTCTCGAGTTCGGCGAACTGCGCGCGGTCGTTCGCGTCCGCGATGCAGCCCGGGCGCAGACCGTCGCCGAGCGAGAACGACACGTCGTAGGCCTTCATGATCTCGCAGATTTCTTCGAAACGCGTGTACAGGAAGTTCTCGCGGTGGTGCGCAAGGCACCACTTGGCCATGATCGAGCCGCCGCGCGACACGATGCCGGTCACCCGGTCGGCGGTCAGCGGCACGTAGGGAAGGCGCACGC
>PULL01000185.1 GCA_003550945.1 Thioalkalivibrio sp.
CAGTACCATACAGGCGCTGCTGGGGCTGGGCACCATCCCGGTGGTGAACGAGAACGACACGGTGGCCAACGACGAGATCCGTCTTGGCGACAATGACACCCTGGGTGCGCTGGTCGCGAATCTCGTGGTCGCCGATCTGCTGCTGATCCTGACCGACCAGGAGGGGTTGTTCGACCGGGACCCGCGCGCCCACCCGGATGCTAAATTGATCTCCGAGGGCAAGGCGTCGGATCCCGCGTTGCACGGCTACGTGTCGGCTCGGTTCGGTCGCGTGGGCCGCGGGGGAATGGCCACGAAGCTCTTCGCGGCGGAACGGGCCGCGCGTTCGGGTACCCACACCGTGATCGCCTACGGCCGTCAGTCCAAGGTGATCGCTCGCGCGGTCGCGGGGGAGCCGCTTGGAACCTGGCTGAAGCCGGACCGTGAGCCGATGGCGGCGCGCAAGCGCTGGATCGCCGATCAACTGCACTCGCGCGGCGAACTGGAACTGGATGCAGGCGCGGCGCGGGTGCTGCGCGAGTCCGGGCGCAGCCTGCTGCCGGTGGGGGTGGTGGACGTGCGCGGCGGATTCCGGCGCGGCGAGGTGGTCACCTGCATTGACCCCGACGGCAGGGCGATCGCGCGCGGACTCTGCAACTACGGCAGCGACGAAGTGCGGCGGATTCGTGGCCTGAAGGCCGAGGCGATCGAGTCCGTGCTGGGCTACGTGGCCGAGCCCGAGTTGATCCACCGCGACAACCTGGTTCTGCTCTGAACCAGCGACCGGCCGTTGTGGGAGTGCGCGAGCCTGTTCCCGCTTCGTCGCGCGGAGGATCGCTCGCTGCCCCGGCGGGAGCTGTCTCCTGCGGGGCAAGGCGGCGGCCAGCTGCAGCACTCCGAAACGAAAAAAGCCCGCCGGCAATGCGGCGGGCTTTTCGGTTTTCTCGTTGCGCGGTCGCCCGCGCGTGTGCCTCAGGACGCCTGACCCATCTCCCGAATGCGGGCGTTCAGGCGGCTCTTGTGGCGTGCGGCCTTGTTCCGGTGGATCAGACCCTTGCCGACGGTCGAGTCAATCACCGGGACCGCCTTGCGGTAAGCCACCGTGGCGGCTTCCTGGTCGCCGGCGCGGATCGCCTTCAGCACCGTCTTCACCGAAGTGCGGAAGCGGGAGCGGAGTGCCATGTTGTGGGCGCGGTTCTTGACGGCCTGTCGGGCGCGCTTGCGTGCTGATGCGATGTTCGCCAAGGCGAGTTCCTCTTGAATACCGTGTGAAGCGTCGGAAAGGGCGGGAAAATTACACGGAACCGGCGGGTGCGTCAAGGGCGGGGTGGTGTCTCGCCCGGATGCGCCTGTCTCCAGCAATGTGCGCTGGCCTCCGTGCAGCCAGGTCTGAAGAAATGCCGGGGTTTGGGGTTGGCACTGGCACGGATTGAATCGGTGGCCTGGTGCGTCTCGTAAATTACGCAAGCCGACGGGGGCTTCGCAGGCATTGACCCGGATTCCGCCGCGTTGGGTCCGGCTACCGCCCCGAATTCCAACACAGGAGATCAACATGAGTCGTACTCGCAGTCTGGGCTTTTCCATGGGGTCCTTGGGCACGCTGGCGCTGGCGGGTCTCGCAATGATCGCCGCACTGATGCTGGTGGCCCCAAAGGCCGCGGGCGCTGCGGAAGCGCGCGTTGTCTATCACGCGGACTTTGCCGATCCGCGGCGCTTCTCTTCGATGCTGACCAGCATCAACAACATGGTGATGCACTACGACGACAACTTCGTGGACTACGACGTTCGCATCGTTTTCGTTGCACACGGAATCCGCTTCGTCACCGACGATGCGCTGGCCGGTACCCCGTTCGAGGAGGATGATCGCCTGCGCGAGGACCGGAGCACCCTGCGTGGTCGCCTGTTGTCACTGAACAGTCTGCACAACGTCCGGCTGGAACTCTGCGAGGTGACCCGCGCGGCGATCCAGCTGGCCGAGGACAAGGTCTACGACGCCGTCGACTTTATCCCGTCGGGTGTGGTCCGCATCGCGGAACTCCAGAACAACGAGGGCTTCGCCTACATCAAGGTCGAGTGATCGACCGTCAATCTGCCGGGCCAAACGCCCTGCTGAATCGCGGCCCGCCCTGAGCGGGCCGCGGCTTTTTCGCGTCAGAGTCGCGCGCCGCACGCTTGGGATCCGATCGAGCGGTGCCGGCCCCGCTTCGTCATTCGTGCCGGGTACCCTACACTTTGCGGTTTCCGGGGATGCAGGCCGGCCGTGAATCGCATATTCCGCTCTACCGCCATCGTCAGCGGCATGACCCTGATCTCCAGGGTGCTTGGCTACCTGCGTGACATGGTGCTGGCGGTCAGCTTCGGCGCCGGGGCCCACACCGACGCCTTTTTCGTTGCGTTCAGGATCCCCAACTTCTTCCGCCGCCTGTTTGCCGAGGGCGCTTTTTCGCAGGCCTTCGTTCCGGTCTTTGCCGAATACCGCGAGAAGCACGGCAAGGTGGCGCTGCGCGACCTGTTGGATCACACCGCCGGCACGCTGCTCACCGCGTTGACGCTCGTGACCCTGATCGGTGTCCTGGCTGCGCCCTGGCTGATCTGGGTCTTCGCTCCAGGACTGGCGCAGGCCGATGGAAGGCAGGATCTCGCGGCACAGATGCTGCGCATCACCTTCCCCTACCTGCTGTTCATCTCGCTGACCGCGATGGCGGCGGGGATCCTGAACAGCATTGGCCGCTTCGCGGTGCCCGCCTTCACTCCGGTCTTTCTGAACATCGCGCTGATCGTTGCAGCCCTGTGGGCGGCGCCGATGTTCGCAGAGCCGGTGGTCGCGCTTGCCTGGGGGGTTTTCGCTGCGGGAATCCTGCAGCTGGCCTTCCAAGTCCCTTTCCTGATGCGGGCCGGCCTGTTGCCGCGGCCCCGGTTCCGCCGTGCCCATGCGGGCGTGCGCAAGATCGTGCGCTTGATGCTGCCTGCGATCCTCGGAACATCCGTGGTGCAGATCAACCTGCTCGTGGACACCGTGATCGCGTCCTTTCTGGTCGCGGGTTCGATTTCCTGGCTCTATTTCGGCGACCGTTTCGTGGAGCTGCCGCTGGCCCTGTTCGGCATCGCGATCGCGACGGTGATCCTGCCGCGTCTGTCCGGCGAGCACGCGAGGGCGGACCAGGCAGCCTACGGACGGACGCTGGACTGGGCCCTGCGCCTTTCGCTGCTGGCGGCACTGCCCGCGGCAGCGGGCCTGATCGTGCTATCCGTGCCGATCCTCGCGACGCTGATCCAGTACAGCGCCTTCACCGAGTACGACACCCGGATGGCCGCGATGGCGCTGGCCGCC
>PULL01000201.1 GCA_003550945.1 Thioalkalivibrio sp.
CGTGATCGGTACCAACCTCTCGACCGGTTATTCCGAGGTGTTTTCCGCCGAGCGGCACATGAAGATGCCGCTCGCTACGGCGCTGCGCATCACGATGTCGATTCCGCTGTTCTTCGCCGCGGTGCGCCACGGGCCGCGCGACGACGTCTACGTCGATGGCGGCGTCCAGTTGAATTACCCGGTCAAGCTGTTCGATCGCGAGCGCTACATCGACATTCAGCATGAGGCCGAGGCGGCACGTCCAACGGCGTACTACAACGAGGAGAACGCGCGGTTCCAGCTCGTGCGGCCGGGTCGCAGCCCCTACGTCTACAACCGCCAGACGCTCGGGATGCGCCTGGACACCGCCGAGGAAATCGGTCTCTACCGCTACGATGAGCCGCTCGCCGGCAAGCCGATCCGGAAATTCACCGACTACGCCCGCGGCCTCGTCGGCGCGCTGATGAACGTGCAGGAGAACATCCACCTGCACAGCGACGACTGGCAGCGCACCCTGTACATCAACACGCTCGACGTGCGCACGACCGACTTCGACATCTCTGATGAGAAGAAGCGAGCGCTACTCCTGCAGGGAATCGCTGGCGCCGAGCGCTACTTCGCCTGGTTCGAAGATCCGGCCGAAGCCCCCGTGAATCGGATCGACGCGTAGCGCATTCCGCGGACGGTAACCCCATCTGCCTGCGGCTGGCCACCGGTGGTACCAGAATCCACTAGAATCGGCCGCCTCTATTCCGATACCAGCCCACCCAGGTTATCCGATGACCCGCACCCCGCAAGACCCCGACTGTTATTTCTGCCGCGTTGCCGCCGGCCTGACCGACCCGTTCATTTTCGAGAACCGCTCGTTCCTCGGCATCTTCGACACCCACCCGGTGAATCCGGGGCATGCGCTGATCATTCCCCGGCGGCACGTGGTCTCGCTGTTCGAGCTGAACGAAACCGAGCAGTCGGACTACTTCGACGCCATTCATGGGGTCCGGCGGGTCATCGAAACGACCGACATGAACGACCTGTACCGGAACATGCTGAACCGCGACTACCTGCGAGATCGACCGAAAGGCCACATCGAAACGGTGCTGAAACTCCCCTTCCTGGGCAAGCGGCCCGACGCCTACACCGTCGGCAACAACGACGGCCGGGCGGCCGGAAGGAGTATCGACCACCTGCACGTCATCGTCCTCCCGCGCTACGCGGGAGACGTGGAAGACCCCAGGGGCGGCATCCGGAACATCATCCCGGATCGAGCGAAATACCACGGGCCGGCGCCGGCCAAGGTGGGGGGTTGAAGAGCCTTTTCCGGGGACAGTACACCCATTTCTCTGCGGTCGGCGGTGATGGCGTGCGTTTAGCCGAGGGCTTTTTCGGTGTACTGTCCCCGGAAAGGGAAAGCCTGTCGTGATGGCTGGGCGTTTCGTCGAACAACTTCGCCGCTCGCAGGCTCGGCCTGCGGACCCCCTGCGCGGTACCCAGCTTTTGCACTATCGGTTGGAGCCGGAGGCGGGCAGACTGCGCATGCGGCTCGAGGTCGCCGAGTATGCTCCGAACGGGCGGGTGGAAGCGGTCGTTCCCTACCGGTTGCAGCCGGCCCATCTGCATCGTCCTCCGCCGTTTCTCGTTGACACCGACCGGGATCTTCTTGCGTCGCTGCCCCGGCACGCCGCCGAGTGGGTGCAGGCCGGTGCGGGCACTCTTCCCAACTCGCTCGACCTTGAATGGCTGCGGCGGCTGCTCGAAACGGGAAGAGTTTTCGGTCCTGAGGGTGCGGTTCTCGCCTGGGCGGCGCCCTTCGCGGCTGACTGCGGTTGGCGAATCGATTCCGATGACGGTTGCCAGCGGCTCGTCTGGCAGCTTCCCGATGGGTTCTGGCTGCTGCCGACGGGAGCTCCGGGGTATTGGGATCGCGCATCGGGTCGCTGCGGGGAAATCCAGTCGGATTATCCGTTGCCGGCTCGAATCTGGATCCGACAGGCGCCGGCATTGGCGCCCGATGCGGTACCCGGTTTTATGAGTCGCGAACGTGCGCGACTCGAGGCCTGGAGGCTCCCGCTGCCGCGCGTGCTGACGCAACGGTCAGTGCAAACGATACCCGGTGGGCTGCTGCGCCTGTTCAGCCAAAGCACAGGCTCCGAAGGATTTCGCGACCGCATGCGGGCGCTCTTTCGCTACGAGCACGAGAACTGCGCGATGGCGTTCGATGCCGCAGATGCTGCCGATGAGGGCACAGTGGTTCTGCCTGAACGTAATGCGCGCATCACCCTCCAGCGCGACCGGGAGCAGGAGCGTGTGCTGATCGGGCGGCTGCACGAAGCGCTCGCCTCCTGTGATCTGCAAACGTTGCCCAACGGCGATATCGGACTGACGCAGTCGCGTGCCTGGATCGAAGTGATGACGCAGGTGCTGCCAGCCCTGCGTCGTGAGGGATGGCGCGTCGAGATCGATCCAGGATTCCGGCAGCATTGGGTGCGGCCGAACGCGTTCGAGGTGGAAACCCATTGGCTCGACCGGGACTGGTTCGAGCTGGCGCTTCGCATCGAACTTGATGGCGAGCCGATCGCACTGCTACCGCTGCTGGCCCGCCTGCGCACGCAATACTCGGTGTCGGCGTTGGGCCTGTTGGATCCCGGCAGCGAAGTTTCGGTGCCGTTGGACGATGGTCGTCAACTGCTGCTGCCTGCGGCGCGCGTGCTCCACTGGTTGCGCGTGTTTGCGGAGCTGGAGGATAAGGGTGGCGTCGCCGACCGGCTGCGTCTGCCGGCAGCCCAGATTGCGCGGGTCGCGGAACTGGACGACGGCGCGACTCGGTTCAGCATTGCCGGCACGGCTCTCCTCGAGCAGGCGCGCGCGTTACGGGTTGGGGTGGCGATTGAGGATTTTCGCCCACCACCGGGGTTGCAGGCCGAGTTGCGCAGTTACCAGCGGCTGGGTGTTGCCTGGCTCCAGCAGCGTCAGCGGTTGGGGCTCGGCGGCGTGCTGGCTGACGACATGGGGCTGGGGAAGACGCTGCAGGTCCTTGCCCACCTGATGCTGGAACGGGCCGCGGACCGGCTGCAACGTCCAGCGCTGGTCGTCGCACCGACCAGTGTGCTTGGCAACTGGGTGGCGGAGGCCCGGCGCTTTTGCCCGGAACTGCGGGTCCTGCTGCTGCACGGGCCGGACCGACAGGAGCGGTGGGCCACCGTCGAGCAGGCCGAGCTTGTGATCACCTCGTACACGGTGCTGGCCAATGATCTCGAGCAATGGCAGGCAACGGAGCTTTCGGCCGTGTTCCTGGACGAGGCGCAGGCTGTCCGCAATCCGCGCACC
>PULL01000247.1 GCA_003550945.1 Thioalkalivibrio sp.
CAGCAGTTGTAGTCGCGCAGATTCTCCATCTCCAGGCCGAGCGCCTTCACCAGCTGCCGGGTGGAGCGGTCATAGGGGCCACCGGAACCTTCCAGCGCGCACCCGGGGTAGTAAGCAACCTTAGCCATGAGCGGCCTCCTTCTGTTCGCGGACATAGGCCTGGAGCACTTCGCCGGTCTTGCCCCAGCTCTTGGTCTTCGGCGTGAAAACCAGGTTGAGTCCCATGCGCATGCCGTGCGCGACGGGCAGGCCCTTCATCATTCTCTTGCTGAACTCGACCAGCCATTTCTGGATCAACGGCTGACCGGTTTTCTTCAGGAAGTTCTTCAGCACCTTGGAGTCTTCGATCCGGCCGTGGGCGTAGATCTGCTCGGCGAACTCCTCGTCGAAGATGCGCGAGGGCGACTTCTCGGTGATGCCCTCTTCTTCCATCCAGTGCGAAAGCGCCTTCATCACGCCTTCCGGCTTCACGTCCTTCGGGCAGATGTTGGTGCACTTGTTGCAGGACACGCACTGCCAGATGATGTCCTTGTCCTTGATGATCTCGTCGGTGAGGCCCAGACGGGTCAGGTAGATCCAGTAGCGCGGGTTGAACTGCACGTTCTGCGCGTACATCGTGCAGGAGTTGGTGCAGGAACCGCACTGCCAGCAGCGATGCACGTTCTCGCCGCCCGCGTACGACTGGATCTTCTGTTCGAAGTCGTCGTCGTAGTCCTTGATCGTGCGCGGCGTGATCATGGTGTTCCAGTGGCCGGAGACGTCCACGCCGTCGACCACCAGCGAGTCGTGCTCAAGCAGGCGTTCGGCCTCGATCAGTGACTTTTCATGTATCGCCATGACGTTGTTTCTCCCGGTGTCCGGTCGACCGGACGTTCCTGTTCGCTCGTTCCTAGTGCAGGGTCTCGTCCGGCACCGCCTTCAGGCGGCCCTTGGGCGCGTCGATCCCCAGAATCTTCACCACCAGTTCCAGCGGGTCCTGTTGGGCGCCGAACTGGGCGTCGATCATGCCCATGCCCATCGACAGGGAACGCGCATAATCGGAGTAGGCCTGCGCCCAGACGAGGTCCGTGACAAACGGCAGGTCACGGTAGAAGCCCTCGTCTCCCAGCGCGTCGTAGAACCAGAGCCTCGCGCCCTCGATCGCCGCCACGTTCTCGCCGATCGGGATCTGGCGCATGGTGTCGTTGCCCCGGATGAACTCGCGCAACGCACCCGTCGTGGTCCCGGCGTCCCATACCCACCGGGACGCCAGCGGCATCGCCTCCGGATCGCGGAAGTGCAGGATCTCGGCGGCGAAGTCCCACAGCGCGCGGCGCAGCTTGCGATCCTCTTCTACCAGTCCCGCGAAGGCGTGCAGACGGTCGTCGACCGAAAGCCCCGACGCGAGCAGTTCGCGGATTCCCTGGAGCAAAGCGCCTTCCCGTTCCGCCAGCAGCGGAGCGAGCTTGCGCCGCACAGGGAACACCAGCCCGCCCAGCGTGCGCAGGTCGGCGCCATCGATGTCGGCGCCCTTCCCCGCGATGCCGGCGAAGACCTCGTGCTTGTTGCGCAGGGCCTCGATGAACGACTCAAGACCCTCGACGCCACCGGCCTCGCTGATCGCGGCACGCAGACTCGAGAGCTTCGTCCCCAGGATTTCCTTGTTGAAGGTCACCTGGAGCGGCTCGGGGACCAGCCCCGAGCCGGACGCCCCGGCCCCGGCCTCAGCTGGCTTTCTGAACCAGCGCATGCAGGTCACCGACGGCACGGCCAGCGGCGGCTGCGCCCTGGGCGATGGAGTCGTCGATGGTCTCGGGCCCGTAGGTGGCGCCGCAGGAGTAGATGCCCCGGCGCGTGGTGCCACAGGTGTTGGTGTAGTGCTCGGCACGCTCGATGAAGCCGTGCTTCTCCAGACCCACACCGAAGACCTGCGAGATCTCCGGGTTGTCGACGTTCGGGTCCATGCCGATCGCGTGCACCACGATGTCGAACGGGATCACGATCGGGCGCTTCACCAGGGTGTCTTCGCCCTTCACCAGCAGCCGGCCGTCACCCGAGGCGGTCACCTCGGCGATCCGCGCCTTCACGAACTTGGTCTTGAACTCTTCCTGGGACTTCCAATAGAACTTGTCCTCGTAGAGGCCGAAGGTCCGGATGTCCATGTAGTAGATGAACACGTCGGTTTCCGGCGAGAGTTCCTTGATTTCCATCGCCATGTTCGCGGACACGGTGCAGCAGATCTTCGAGCACCACTCGCGGCCGATCTGGCGGTCGCGCGAACCCACGCAAAGCAGGATGCAGACCCGCTCGGGCACGCGCCCGTCAGAGGGGCAGGCGATCTTGCCGGTGCCGATCATCTGCTCCATCTGCGTGGTGGTCAGCACGTCCTCGAAGGTGCCAAAACCCCATTCCGGCTTGTTGATCGAGTCGAAGTGGGTGAAGCCGGTGGCCAGCACGACCGCGCCGGCCTCGACCTTCTCCCCGTTGCTCAGCGTCGCGGTGAAATTGCCGGCGTCGCCATCGAGCTGGGTCACCTTCGCGCCCTTGTGAATGGTCACCTTGGCATCGTCTTCCACGCGCTTGACCATCCGGCCGATCGCGTCCTTCGCCCATTCACCGGAGGGCACCAGCTTGGCGTAGCCGGAGAGAATCGGCGCGCCGCCAAGGGTGTCTTCCTTTTCCACCATCACGGCCTTGTAGCCGGCGGCGGTCACGTTCGCCGCGGCGGAGAGGCCTGCCGGCCCCGCACCCACGACCAATACTGTGTCCTGCATCATGCCTTCCCTCCGTACGCGAGTTCGGGGTTGTAGAGGTATTCGATGTTCCCGGCCTCGACCTCCTTCAGGTAGGCCTGGAAGTTCTTCTTCGCCTCGGACCAGGAGATGCCCATCTTCTCGACCAGGTCCTCACAGGGCGACGCGTGCCACTGCAGCTGCACGATCTTGAACGGGTCGGCGCCACAGGCCAGCGCGGCAAACTGCACCTCGGCCATGATCGGCACCTGGAAGTTCTGGTCGTGCGCCTTGCCGATCCACTGGTTCTTGTCCATCGTGGTCACGCAGCCGGTGTCGTTCGCCAGCAGCACGTCGGCGTTGGCTTCCTCGCGAACGACCTTGATCTTGCGGTCCATCGTGAACGAGCGGGTGAACTCGCGCTCGGAGATGATGTGGCGGAAGCCGAAGCCGCAGCAGTCGTACCAGGTCGAGTAGTCGATGACCTGGGCGCCCAGCGCCTTGGCGGTGGAGGTGATGATCGCGGTGCGGTTGCCGCCGAGAACGTCGGGATCGTAGA
>PULL01000283.1 GCA_003550945.1 Thioalkalivibrio sp.
AACGTTCCGGGGTGCAGTGTCGGCGATAACGCGACGTCCGGTTTTGCAGCCAATGAATCACACCGGCCAGGGGCCGGTGTCGGTGCCCGCCAGGGCATGGTGTTCAGACGTGGACATACTCAACCTCTCATCGGTCAGCCTGACTTTTTGCTCGAGTCCGCCCTTGCTGCTATTGTAAGAGAAATTATTAAAAAGACTTACTGATGCAGCTCAGGGGGCTAGCCGATGTGCCGATTCGACACGCACGCGTTCAGACGCACCCTTCCTCGCGTGCAAGTTGTGGCTGCGCGTACTGTCATCGTCGGGACAGCATTAACTGCTGCGGCGACGGTGCCTTTGGCCGCGACTGCGGAAACGATGTATCGGCTGGATCCGATCGTCGTGACCGTCGGGCGCCTGCCCGAACTGGAGGAACGAACGTTGGCCCCGGTGGGCGTAGTGGACCGCAGGGAGATTGAACGCCGGCAAGCGGAGGATCTCGATGCCGTGTTGCTCGGGATCCCGGGTGTAACGACGGCCGGGGGGCCGCGCGAGGAAGCGCTGGACCCGAACATTCGGGGATTGGGCGAGGGGCGCGTGGTGATCCGCCTGGATGGAGCCCGCCAGAATCTCAACATCCGTCATCGTGGCCAGACCTTCATTGATCCGGCATTGTTTGAGCGCGTCGAGGTGTTGCGCGGGCCAGGCTCCACACTCTACGGCAGCGGCGCGATCGGCGGCGTGATCAGCCTGCGTACCCTGGAGCCCTCCAGCGTTCTCGAGCCTGGGAAGGGTTTCGGCGGTCGCGCCATCGCCGGTTACCAGGACAACGGGCGCCGCCTGTCTGGGGGCCTCACGCTCGCCGCGCGGGGTGAATCGACCGAGTGGTTGGGGGCGGTGAGCCTGCGTGACAGTTCAGACTTCCGCGACGGCGATGGCGATCGTGTGGACTTCACGGGGAGTGACGTCCTGTCGGGCCTGTTGAAGGGCAGTTGGGATATCGGCGAAGCGCAGCGTCTGACGTTGAGCCACCTCGCATTCACCGACGACAGCCGCAGCCTGGTGACCGCCGACCGGCCCACAGGCGTTGAAATCGATCGCGAAATCCGCCAGCACACCACCACCCTGCGGCATGAGTTCGCGCCTGCCGACAGTCTCTTCTGGGATCTTGAAACGACCCTCTACCAGACGGATCTGCGGCTGGACGAGGCCGAGGTCCTCACGACCAACTCGCAGCGCAACGAACTCGAAACCATCGGGCTGGACGCATTCAACACCAGTCTGTTCCTGCTTGGCGATCGAGACCACACGCTGACCTACGGCGTCGAGCTCTACCGGGACCGGCAGAAGGGCAGCGAAAACGGGCAGCCGCGCGAAGGCTTTGCGGATTCGCGGCAGAACACGCTGGGTCTTTTCGCCCAGGATCGCATCGGGTTGACCGAACGTCTGGAACTCACGGCCGGCCTGCGCTATGACCGCATTCGCCAGAGCGCCGACCGGGAGGGCAGTGAGCGCAACCGGCTGTCAGAGCTTTCGCCGCAGCTCGCGTTGCGCATGCAGGTTAGCCCGGCGCTTGCGGCGCACATGAGCTACGCTGAGGCGTTCCGCGCGCCGGCGCTGCGCGAACTGTATATCGGCGGGCAGCATTTTCCCGGAAATGAATACATACCCAACCCCGACCTGAAGCCCGAAAAGTCGCACAACCTGGAAGTTGGAGTCACCTACCGGGAACGCGGGCTGCGCGTTGGCGGCGACCGGCTGACATTCCGCGCCGCGCTGTTCCAGAACGACATTGATGACTTCATCGAGCAGGTCGTGCAGGCCGACACCACCCAGTTCATCAATGTGGCCGATGCCAGGGTTCGGGGGCTGGAGCTCGAATTGCGCTACGATCATCCGGACTTCTACGCGGCGGCCGGCGCCTCGATGCAGCGCGGCGACAACCGGGGGCGTGACGAGCCATTGCAGAGCATTCCCGGTGACCGCCTGGTGTTCGAGGGCGGCTGGCGCTGGCAGCGAGTCGACCTGGAGACGGGCGCGCGGTTCAGCCTGAACCGGTCCCAGAACCGGGTTCCAGACCGTCCGTTCACCATTGGCCCGACTCCCGGATACAACCTCGTTGATCTCTTCATGACCTGGAGACCCGCCGAACGGTGGACCGTGGACGCGGGAGTCGACAATCTCACGAACAAGACCTACCGGCGGCACCTGTCGCAGTTGAACGACCCGGGCCGTAATGTCCGGATGCAAGCCATTTACCGCTTCTGACACGTGGGCCCCACAACGGTTAGTGAACCCATTGGGAGCCTCTATGCGTATCAACGACGACGTTGCTGTACCGACAACCTTAGCCGCCCCCCAGTCTGGTTGAGCCAAGGCTCGCAGTCGGGGCTCGAGCGGACATTCTTCATGCGCCATCTTCCTTGATGGGCCGATGGCAATGCACCCTGGAAGTATCTGCAAAGCATCAGGGCGAGGGAACCCCGTCAGGGTCAACCTGTCGATATCGTCGGTGTTTATGCGTTCTGAATACGAAGGAGCCGAGATGACTGAGACACCATTTCGCCGTTTACGACGTTCCGTGGTCACGCTGCATCGTGCCGGGTTGTTGGCCCCGGTCGCAGGCATGGCTGTGATGGGTGCTTCGACCTGGGCCATGGCAGCCGCCTCAGCCGCTTTTCCCGACACGGGTCTTGCTATCGGGGACGTCGGGTTCTGTAACCCCATGCAGGGCGATTTTGGCTGCGGCCACGGCTTCGGCTGTGCCTGCCATCTGCTACCGCCGGAGACGATCTGGTAACAGTTGCGCGGTGACCGCATCGGTGCTTCAAGCCTGACGGCGGCAGTGCGGGTCAATTACTTCGAGATCTCCCGTTGGCCTGCCCATGCTGCCACGATGCCCGGTTTCGCTTGAACGACCTTCAGAACGAAACGCTTGTTCGGCAGCCCGTTGCGAGCGGAGAGCAGCGGGACCGCGCTCGGCGTCTCGCATAGCGCCCGTTTCTGCGTGATGCGTTGTCCGGGATTGTCATGCCCGCCATTGAGTGCTGCAATCGTGACCATGGTGGAAGCAGAAGCACAGTCCCGGGCCCGTGAATTGCTGACAGCCGCCGATGGTCGCGTGACGCCGGCGCGGCTGGCCGTGCTGGAGATCCTGCTCGACAGCGCAGCCGCGCTTTCTCACCACGAGCTTGAAGACGCGGTCGAAAAGCATGGCGTGGATGTGGACCGGGTGACGCTGTATCGGGTGCTGGATTGGCTGGTGGAGCGTGGTCTTGCGCACCGGATT
>PULL01000093.1 GCA_003550945.1 Thioalkalivibrio sp.
GGGCAATCCCTGGCCGAGGCGCTGAGCGGCGACGGGCACAACGTGACGGTGATCGATACTCGGGCCGATTGTCTGGAGGCCATCGCGAGCCACCTCGACATCCGGACCATCAACGGCTTCGGATGCCACCCGAGTGTACTGGAATCCGCTGGCGCGCGAGATGCCGAGATGTTGATCGCGGTCACCGACTCCGACGAGGTGAACATGCTGGCCTGCCAGGTCGGATCGACCCTGTTCGGCATCGGCACAAAGATCGCACGCGTGCGTGAACGCAGTTACCACGACAGTCCCCGGCTGTTCGCGCCCGATGCGGTGCCGGTGGACATGCTGATTTCGCCGGAGGCGATCGTCACCAGCCAGATTCAGCGCCTGATCGAGCATCCGGGTGCGCTGCAGGTGCTGGACTTCGCCGACGGGCTGGTGTCGCTGGTCGGGGTCAAGGCCTATTACGGCGGACCGCTGGTCGGTCACGAGTTGCGCAACATCAGTACCGACATGCCGGGGATCCACACCCGTGTCGCGGCGATTTTCCGGCGCAATCGCCCGATTCGTCCCGACGGCGACACCGTGGTGGAAGCCGAGGACGAGGTGTTCTTCGTCGCCGCGAAAAAGAACATCCGCGCGGTGACTTCGGAGCTGCGGAAGCTCGACAAGCCCTACAAGCGCATCCTGGTCGGCGGCGGCGGCAACATCGGACGGCGCCTTGCCGAAGCACTCACCGACCGTTACGAGGTTCGGGTGATCGAGCGCGATCCGCAGCGCGCGGAATTCCTGGCCAGGGAGCTGCCGCCATCCGCACAGGTGCTGGTTGGGGACAGCGCGGACGACCGGTTCCTGGAACGCTGCGGGATCGGCGACATCGACGTTTTCTGCGCGGTGACCAACGACGACCAGGCGAACATCTTTTCCGGAATGCTCGCGAAGCGCTGGGGCGTGCGCAAGGTGATGGCGCTGATCAACCGGCCCGGTTACGTCGACCTGATGCAGGGCGGTTCGATCGACATCGCGCTGTCGCCGCAGCAGGCCACCATCGGCGTGCTGCTGGCGCGGGTACGCGAGGAGGGTACCGCGACCGTGCACAGCCTGCGGCGCGGTGCGGCGGAGGCGATCGAAACCATCGTCAGCGGCGACTGGCGCACGTCACGCGTGGTCGACCGGCGCATTGACGAGCTGCGCCTGCCGGAAGGCACCAGCATCGGTGCGATCGTGCGCGAGCGCGAGGTGATCGTGCCCCATCACGACACCGTGATCCGCGCCGGTGACCACGTGATCCTGTTCCTGACCGACCGTGACCGGGTCAAGGCGGTGCAGCGGCTGTTCCGCCCGGGGTCGCGGTTCTTCTGACCCGTCGCGTGCGGGTACACTCAGCGAGGCTGGACCCATTTCCCGCCTCTGAACGATCAGGAGGAATACGAGTGGCGGACATGATCTCCCGTTTCGAGGCCATGCTGGAGGCCGGACAGGATTCGCCGATGCTGCGCCTTTCGCTGGCGAATGCACTGGTCGCGGCCGGGCGGGCCACCGACGCGATCCCGCATCTGGAACGCGCACTGGAGCTGGACAGCGGTTATTCGGCGGCGTGGAAGCTTCTGGGCAAGACCCTGCTCGACACCGGCGAGCCGGCCCGTGCGCTCGATACCTGTGAGCGCGGCATCGCCGTGGCCCGCGAAAAAGGCGATATCCAGGCCGCGAAGGAGATGGAGGTCTTCGCCCGACGGGCCCGGAAACGCATCGAGCCCCCGGCTGGCGAGTCATGAGCACCGAGGCCGGTGACGCCAGCGCCGGGACCGGCGCCTACCGCGCCGAACTCACCTGGGGGCACCTGGCGCCAAGACACTGGGGCACGTGGCTCGGGCTCGGGCTGCTGTGGCTGGTGCACAGGCTGCCGCGCACGCTGCTGCGCGGGCTGGTGCCGTTGCTGGCCCGGGCCATGCACACCGGCTCTCCGAAGCGCCGGCAGATTGCGCGGATCAACCTCGCCTGGTGTTTTCCGGAACGCACCCCGGAGGAGCGGGAGAAACTGCTGCGTGAGCACTTCCGGTACGCAGCGCAGGCGATGCTGGACTACGGGATGCTCTGGTTCGGGTCTCCGCGGACACACGCGGCCCGCATCCGGATGGTCGGTGAGGAACACTACCAGCGCCTGCAGGCCCGGAAGGTCCCGGTGATCGTGCTCGCCCCGCATGCGCTGGCACTGGATCACGGCGGGCTGCGGATGAGCCAGGCCTACGACGGCGTGTCGTTTGCGAAGCCGATGCGCAATCCTGTGGTCGAGTGGATCAACCACCGGTCCCGAACCCGTTATTCCGGCGACATCTTCACCCGGGACCAGGGTCTGCGTCCGGCGATCCGGCAGATTCGCAGGGGCCGTTTTTTCTACTACCTTCCCGACGAGGATCTCGGTGCCGAAGGGGCGGTCTTCGTGGATTTCTTCGGGGTGCCCAAGGCGACGCTCACCGCGCTCGGACGTCTCGCGCGCATGACCGGTGCGGCGGTGCTGCCGAGTTTCGCGTGGTACGACGCAACCAGCGACCAGTACGTGCTGAAGCTCTGGCCGCCGATGGAGGAGTTTCCCAGTGGCGACGACACCGCGGATGCACGGGCGATGAATGCCGCGATCGAGCAGGCGATCCGGGACACGCCGGCGCAGTATCTGTGGACCATGCGGCTGTTTCGGACCCGGCCTGACGGCGGACGTCACCCGTATCGCGATCCCGCGGGTGCCCGCGCCACCGAGGCGAGTGGATGACACCGGATACGCGACCGGATGGATGCCGCGGTGGAACTTGTAACACAGGGCGGATTAGGATCAGCGCATGGTTGCCAAAGCTCTGACCGTCAAGCCCTCCCACCTTCAGCGCCCGGTTGGCCAGGTCGCGCGGCTGTTGATGCGCAAGCGCCTCGCGGTGGCCGAGTCGCTGGCCGGCGATCTGGGCGATCCCGAGGCCGTGCACGAATTCCGCGTCGCGATGCGGCGCGCACGCAGTATTGAGAAGGCCTACCGTCCCTATCTGGCCGACGTCGTGACCCGGAAGCTGCGCCGGCGGCTGAAGGCAGTGGTCGACGCCACCGGCGCCGCACGCGACACCGAGGTGCAGCTGGCGCGGCTGGCGCAGCGCCGTGCCGACCCGAAACCCCACCACCGTCCCGGCTTCGAATGGTTGCAGCAGCGGCTGGAGCACCGGCTCGAAGCCGAATATGCGGAGCTCCGGGCAACCTTGGCCGAGCGCTTCCGGCTGGTGCACA
>PULL01000176.1 GCA_003550945.1 Thioalkalivibrio sp.
GGCGAACGTGCGCGAGCAATGAAGCCAGCGTCTCGGGCGCATCGGTATCGGCGTCGGCGCCGAGCAACCGATGCAACACACGCATCTCCTTCTTCACCTGCGCATCCTTGCGCCGGGGCGGAAACATCGGGTCGAACACGGCGGCGTCGAAGACCCTGCGGTGACGCGACAGCCACTCCCGCGCATTGCCCTGTTGCAGTTCGATGCGGCCGATCGCCGTTTGCAGGGCCTGGTCGCGGTCAGCCCGCTCCATGGCATCCGCGAGCAGTGCTGCGAGAATGGGGTGCCGTTCCAGCGCCACGACATCGAATCCCCAGGCAGCCAGCACCATCGCATCGCGGCCGAGCCCGGCCGAGGCATCCAGTATCGTGCTGCCGCGCGGCAGGCGCCCGAGAGCCCGGACCAGATCCTCGCGTGATCGCGCGGCCCGCGCCTGGCGATAGCCGCGGCTGCCACCGCCGAGATCGATGCTCAGGGTCAACATCGGACCGGAATCGGTCTGCGCGCGCAGGGCCAGGCCGTCCGTCGTGCAAATCAGCTCGAGATCCGGACGGTCCGCGGCGGCCGTGGTGACGAAGCCACGTGTCAGCAGTTCCTCGGCGATCCGCCTTGAACCGGAAGGGCACTCCGGCGTGGCGCGAAAGGGAATCGGCACCGGCGTCGACGGGCCTCAGTAATGCGGGGGTGGCGGCTCGGCGGCAGGATCGCTCGCCGGCGCATCCGCGAGGGCACGCAGCCGGTCTCCGAGCTCGCGAACCTGTCGCGCCAGCAGGGTGTTGCTCTGCTGCAGCCGCAGGACCTCCTTGCCCTGGCTTTGCAGCGCATATTCCATATGCGCCAGCCGGATTTCGAGCTCCTCGGCCCGCGCTTGCAGTGCGGCCATCGGGTCCGTACCTGGATGGCTCACGGCGTCACCACGTTGCGCGGGGTTCCGGCTCGGAAGGCCGCGATATTCGCTCGGACTTCTTCGAGCACGTTCTGGCGGGCGCTGCGGGCCGCCCAGGCCGTGTGCGGCGTCAGCACGAGGTTGGGAATGTCGGTTGCCAGCAGCGGGTGGTTGGCCGGGGGCGGTTCGGGGTCCAATACGTCGATGCCGGCCCCGCCCAGATGCCCCGCGCGAAGACTGTCCGCGAGCGCTTGCGGTTCCACCAGCCCGCCGCGAGCAGTATTGATCAGCAGGCTGCCCGGCGGCATCAGCGCGAGGCGCCGCGCGTCGATCAGGTCCCGGGTCCGGTCGGTCAGCGGGCAGTGCAGGCTCAGTGCGTCCAGTTGCGGGAGGAGTTCGTCGAGCGGAGGCCGGTCGTCGACGCCGGTCGCATCGGGGCGCAGGCTTCCCGCGATCGTCACGCGCATGCCGAACGCCTCTGCCGTCCGGGCGGTTGCCTGCCCGAGTACGCCAAAGCCGACGATCCCCAGATGCATTCCGGCCAGCGTTCGGATCGGGTGGTCCAGCAGGCAGAACTGGTCTGACTCACTCCAGCGCCCCGCCCGGATATCCGCGCGGTAGGCGTCCATGCGGGTCACCAGGTTGAGCAGCAGCGCGAACACGTGCTGCACCACCGAATCGGTGGCGTAGTTGCGCGCGTTGCATACCGGAATGTCGCGCGCAGCGGCCGCCGCCAGGTCGATGTTGTTGGTGCCGGTGGCAGCGGTGCAGATCAGCCGGAGGGCCGGGGCCGAAGCAACCGCGTCCGCGCCGATGCACACCTTGTTGGTCACGACCACCTCGGCGTCGCGGACGCGTTCGGCGATCTGACCGGGGGCGGTCCGCTGGAAGAACTCCCAAGCGGGCAGGGCCTGGCGCAACGGCTCCAGGTCCAGGTCTCCGCGATCCACCGTGTTCAGGTCGAGAAATACGCCTTTCATACCTGGGTTCCGCGATCAGGCCCTGACGCTGCCCGGGCCCGAAACAAGACAAGCCCCGACGGGCGGGGCTTGTCGTGGAGAGTTGCCTTGCGGCCTCAGTTGTCGCCGGTGAAGGCGTGGAAGAGGTTCAGCAGGTGCAGGAACATCACGTACAGGTTGGCGTACAGCGAGACGGTCATCACGATGTAGTTTGCCTCCCGGTCGTGGATCATCCGGCTGGTGTCGTACAGGATGGCCGCGGAGAGCAGCAGCACCACGGCAGCCGAGATGGTCAGCGACAGTGCGGGAATGCCCAGGAACAGGTTGGCGACGATCGCGACGAGAGCGAGCACCAGGCCGACGATCAGGAAACCGCCCAGGAAGCTGAAGTCCTTGCGCGTGCTCAGCGCATAACCGGACAGCGCGACGAACGCGATCGCGGTGGTGCCAAAGGCGTTGCCGACAATCTGTGGTCCGTTGGGCAGGCCGAGGTACATGCTCAGCACGGGCCCGAGGAAGAAGCCCAATATCCCGGTAAACGCAAAGGTCAGCAACAGTCCCCAGACGGAGTTGCGGACCGCGTGGATCAGGAAGGGCCCGCCGATCAGCACGCCGATCATCACGATCCAGTGCACCGGCGGCGCATTCGTGGCCATCGCGATGAACGCCATCACCGCACTGAAGGCGAGAGTCAGTGAAAGCAGCAGGTAGGTGTTGCGGATGACCTGGTTGGTGCGGATGGTTTCCGCAACCGTGGTGCCCGCGCGGGCTCTGGCAAGACGTTCTTCAGCCACGGATGGCTCCTCCTGTTCAAGCGTGGAATGGTGCGCAGTTTACCTGCAGGCGTCCGCCCGTGCAGCCTGCCCCCGTTGGATCATGGTTTGCCGGCGGTGTTCCCTTTTTTCCCGCGTCACGCGGCGCGCCGGGGTACTGCAATCACTCCGACTTCTGCTCCTTTTCCTTGTCCGCGGCGACACGGGCCTGCACGGCAGCGACCGAGGCATCGGTGGAACGGAAAATGTTCTCCTTGCCGATGACCTCGTCCAGCCCGGTGCGCTGCATGACCTCCAGCACCTGTGCCTTCAGCCCGGCGAAGATCAGTGTCACGCCCCGAGCCTTCAGTCGGTCGACCAGGGAGTGGATCACTTCTTCGCCAGAGGCGTCGATTTCGTTGATCCCCTTGGTGACGACGATCAGGTACTTCGCGTTCGGATGCCGTGCCGCCAGTTCAAGCACCGCGTCCTCGAAGTAGGGCACGTTTGCGAAGTACAGCGAACGATCGAAGCGCAACAGGCCGATTTCCTCGCTGGCCTTCAGTCCGTAGCGCTGGGCCTCGCGGAGCGTGCCGTCTGAATAGCGGGCGAGTTCGGAGACCCGCGGGCGCATCGTGCGATACAGGA